>DAOVUR010000020.1 GCA_030632465.1 bacterium
AAATGAACTCGGGGCGCCGATGCCTGTTTTTATTTGATTGCTCTCTACGACGGGGGGGTTTACGTGGATAGGCAGGATAAACCACCCTTCGCCGGAGGCTACGGATGGCGCAGCAGGATTGCTGCTCTACTGGAAAGGGATTTTACAAAATAATTTTAGGACCCATCCTTCGCTCTTCGAGCTACGGAGTGCACGGCAGAATGATTATTGCCGCTCTACTGGGGGCACATGGATAAACAGGATGTGTAGGATTGCTGCTCGGTGGGAAGGATTAGGCACTGTTATCAAGTCCGGGGCGTATAAATGATCTTGCGTCAGGAAAAGTTTCTTCTACGCTAGTACGGAGCCGGCTTAGATTGATAAGTACATCTAGAATACAGTCTTCCTGTTCGGAAAAGTGATTACGTATGGTTGCCCATGATGCGATTGAGCGGTCCAGAGCAACTAAAACAACTTTTGCCGAACCGTCAGAGTCTTTTGGGTAATCGTCAGGTTTTTCCTGGTCTTCTTCAGTCTTGCTGCCTACTGCACGTGCTAATTTAACGTATATTTGGAATTGATACCACTGAATCACTTCTACGGCATCAATGATATCTGATGCCTCTTCTTCAGGGGTATTGTTAGGTAGTTCAAGTCGGACCTGTAGCAATAGATGCTCTTGCTTCTGTTCAAAAAGGTTGTTGTTAGATGTAAGCCAGTCGCCGGCTGTTTCTGAATACTTTTTTGCGGCTTGCACGCAATCTGTGGCATTTACCTCTTCCCTTTTCTTTTTCTCTGATTCCTCAGCATCTTCGAGATCAAGGTCGTTTATATCAATGCCATGTTTTGCAGATTCTTTAATAACCATTTCCATAGTTAATTGGAATACTTCATGTAGCTTCTGCCAGAATTTTTCGTTATTAATATCCCGTTCTTCAGGGGTTGAGAAATGTTCTTCGCTAAACGAAAAGTTAGCACAACGTGAAGTGAACGAACAACGCTCACACCATCTGTCGCAGTAGTGATAAATGCCCTGGATTGTATTTTTTTCGGTTTTCATTTGTTAAGGTCTGAATAGTTTCAGTTTTAGGTCTTTGATTGGATTAAAGTGTTTTGCATTACTAGAGACGAGGGTCATGTTATTTTCGGTGGCAGTAGCAGCAATGATAGCGTCTCCAGCTCTAAGTCCGTGTGATAATGCATATTCTTCCACATATACAATTGCACGATGCCCGATATTCTCTGAGAGAGGTAGAGTTTTGAAGGAAAAGTCTTTTAAGAACTGCTTGGTATATTCATGTTGTTTTTTATTTTTAACACCTTGAAGAAGTTCTAAGTAGCTTTGAGCTGAAATGAATCGTTCATTTTCTCGTTCGATCATTCGTGCGGCTTTCATATTGCCTCTTTGAACCCAAATAAAAATATCCGTATCAAATATCATTATAGCGTCCTCCGCGAAGTTCGTCCATCTCTGCATCAACTGATTTGTCGGTGCAATACATGTTGAAAAATGGGTGTTCAGCAACTTTCATAGTTGATTCTTCTACGTGTGCTGTCAGAACTCCTTTAATCTTTCCGCGATAAAGAACATCAATATTTTCATTACGATCTAGAGCCTTGAGAACGTCATTCATTTTATATCTTAAGTCTACTACCGTTGCCTGCATGGCTGTCTCCTTTATGTATAGTTAAACTATGCATTATCATGGTGTTGTTGTCAATGACGAAATGGTTGCCGCTACTTTTCGTATTGGCTCATGGTTAAGCGGTGTACTGATTTTATATAGAAAATCTGGTGACATGTCAGCACCATTATCCCAGACAACAGTATCCATATCTCTGTTTGGTGCGGCGGTTTTAAATTGTACGATGTTTTTTAATGGATAAAAAATTTCTCCATCAAGGTGTTGTTCTAAATCAGCTAGCCGCCAAGTATCATCTTCAAAACGAAGACGAAGCTTATGTCCGCTATCGTATTCTACTCCTGTAATATAGTGCATGATTTATCCTTTTTATGTGAGTGGCTCAATATGATTAAGCGGCTGCTGATCTTTTGCAAGGTCTCGGTCTGTTGTTAGTCTAACTCTATGCGTTTTACTGTGTTGCCATTAGAGTCGTATACATGGATATGTCCATGACCTCTTTGTTTTGCGCTTTTTTTGAATATGGACGATATCCGTACTTGCTGCATGCTTCGGATTGTGTCTGGTATTATTCTGTTGTTTGGCATAATTAGTGTGCTAAGTATAAGTATATTTAACACTATTGTTGCCGAAAATATGATTAGGAATGACTGCTTGCTAGATTTATGGTGTAGCTTTTGCTGAGCGATAAGTGCCCCCGGCCATCCGCCTAGTAATGAGAGCATGTGTAGTGTTTTTTCTGGAGTTCGCCATAAGTCTTGTTGTGCAGCTCTCTTATCTCGTGCATACATAGCGAATGTAAGAAAACTTATCAGAATATAAAATATTGGAATTGATGGTTGTACTTTTCGTAGAATTGATGCAGCTGACATAGTAAACAGGAATAGAATAGCAAGTATTGCTGCAGAGGTAGCGAGGTTCCTACTTCTCTGTTGTAAATATTCGCGTAGCTTTACTTCGCTATTCTTTCTATGAGTATAATTTCGCTTACCATTATGTAATACAGCATTCTCTGCACGTAGGCGCCCTTGCTTGTCGGTGGATAAAGTGTAGTCAATTACTTGGTTCAGTTCTGGGCGGTTATGTCTGTATTGACCAAAGGCTGATATGTGAATAAAAACTTGTTTACCTCCCGAGGTGGGAGTAATGAACCCGTAGCCCTTGTTGTCGTCCCATTTTATTATTCGACCTTGTGTTTTCATGTATGTAATTTGTTAACTATTAATAATGCCATCATGCCAAAGATGCGAGATGTCATAATAGTTTTATTTATTAAGTGCAGAGTGAATTGTTTGAATCATATATCTTTTCGTATAGCAGTTTTCTATATTGACGAGCCGCGCCAGCCCAGTTTTTGGCGCAGCACAGAGAAGTAGCTATGTTCTGGTAGGGTGATGAGCTGTATGTCTTGTGTAGATTTATGGATCTCTATTTTATCGCCGCACTCAAGAGCTTGTCCTATCTGGCCGTCTGCGGTGATGAGTAGTCGGTTGTCGTTACGTGCCGTACTGATGCTGACTCGGCTGTTGTCTGTTACAACGAGTGGGCGTGAGCTGAGTGTGTGTGGGCAGATTAGGCTCATAACGAATACTTTTGTTTCTGGCATTAGAATTGGTCCGCCAGCTGACATTGAGTGCCCTGTACTGCCGGTAGGTGTTGAAATGATCAGGCCATCGCAGCGGTAGGAGGTGACATCTTGTTCGTCGATGGTGACATCGAGCATGATCAGTCTTGTTGATGATTCACGGGTGATGACGATATCGTTGAGTGCGTTGTAGCTGGCAATAGTTTCTCCGTCACGAATGATTGAGCTGGTTAAGATTGCGCGGTTACTAAGTTTGTAGTTGTCGGCGATGAGACATTCTATGGCGAGACTTAGCTCATCTTCGGCCACACTGGTTAGAAACCCAAGTGCACCGATATTAACTCCAATGATTGGTTTATTGTGGTTTTTCATCTGGCGTACCACTTTAATGAGTGTGCCGTCACCACCTAGAACCATGATTGCTTCTGCTTGTGAGAATAAGCTCTCTTCGTCGATAATGGTTGCCGATTTAAGCATAGTGCCAGTGTCGGCGTCTGTAATTAGTGATAGGCCAGCTTTTGCGGCTTCTTTTTCTAGTGCAGAAAGAACAATAGATGCGCGTGGCTTGCTACAGTTTGCTATTACTCCAAGTGTTTTCATTTAAAGAAGTCCTTAGTTATCAGTTTTCGGTAATCAGTTCTTTGTTTTTTCTAAAGAAAAACATCAGCAATTATTCACTATTCATTATTCACTGCTTTTCCAGTATGCCAGGAACTCTACATTTCCGGCAGGGCCTTTTAATGGCGATGTGCAACAGTCAATCCACTTCAGACTAAGTGATTCTGTGCCAAAAGTGCGTACTTTGTCAATAGTTGCTTGTCGAATTTCTGGATCTCTTACGACGCCACCCTTTTCTACTTGCTCACGACCAGCTTCAAATTGTGGTTTTATGAGTGATATAATGGGGGAGCCTGGCTTTAATATAGTGCTTACTGCCGGTAGTATATTTGTGAGTGAGATAAATGAAACATCAATGACTGCAAATTCTGGCTGGTACTCTATATCGGCTGGAGTTAGGTTACGCGCATTGAAATGTTCGATAACGGTTACCTGTTCATGACTACGTATTTTCCAGTGTAGTTGTGCATGTCCGACGTCTAGTGCGATCACATGCTTTGCACCGTGCTGGAGTAGGCAGTCTGTGAAGCCACCAGTGGATGCTCCGATGTCGATGCAGTTTAGATCGGTGACATCGATATCAAAATTTTTGAAGGCGCCTTCCATTTTGTCGCCACCACGACTGACGAATTTTGATTTTTCAATGACGGTGATGTTTACGTCATCTTTAAATGAGTGGCCTGGTTTACTTGCCATTTGGTCATTTACTCTTACCATGCCAGCTCTAATTAGACGTTGTGCTTGTTCACGACTATCAGCTAGTTCTCGTTCCATGAGCATGATGTCTAGGCGTAGTTTCATAGTGTAGCAACAATTTTCTCTACAATCTTTTCTGGGGTTAGCCCATATTGTTCCATCAGTATTGATGGGTTTCCATGAGTAATGAATTCATCTGGCCAGCCGAAGTTTAGTACGTGCCCGTTAAAGTCTACACTGTTGGCGAGTGCAGTTATGCTTTCACCGAAGCCGCCACTTATTATTCCGCCTTCTATGGTTGCTATTATTTTGCGGGTTTTACAATGTTCTGTCAGGAGTTCTTTATCTAGGGGGCGGATGAAGCGTGCATTTACTACGCCAGCTGATATCCCTTTTTCGTTGAGAAGGGCGGCCGCTTTTTCGGCAAGCTGTATCATGTTGCCTAGTGCCCAGAAAATAACATCGCTACCTTCGCTGAGTTGTACTGCCTTGCCGATAGCTATTTTTTCTAACTCGTCAGGGACTGTTGCGCCTGTACCGCAACCGCGTGGGTAGCGTATTACTGTTGGGTGGTCAATATTGACAGCGGTATATAGCATATTGGCTAGTTCGGCTTCATCTGCAGGTTGCATAAATATTAAGCGTGGAATATGGCGCAGTAGTGCAATATCGAATACGCCGTGGTGAGTAGGTCCGTCGTCGCCTACTATTCCTGCGCGATCTAGGCAGATTGTTACCGGCAAATCCTGCAGACATATATCGTGAATAAGACAGTCGGCAGCACGTTGCATGAATGATGAATAGACAGCAAATACAGGATGCAGTCCTGCGGCAGCTAGACCAGCAGCAAATACAGTTGCATGCTCTTCAGCTATACCGACATCGTAGAAGCGGTCTGGGAAACTTTTTGCGAATTTGTCTAGCCCTGTGCCTGCAGGCATGGCTGCAGTGATTGCGACAAGTTTCTTATCCTTCTGCGCGAGCTTTTCAATAGTGTTACCGAATACGGTAGAGTAGTTGACTCCTGAGCCGGTGGCTTTATTGCCTGATTTAATTTCAAACTTAGGTGTGCCGTGCCATTTTTCCTGATCCTGTTCTGCGAAGGAGTAACCTTTCCCTTTTGTAGTGGATACATGAAGTAGGATAGGGCGGTCTGCTTCTTTTGCTACACGTAGAGCATCTTCCATGGCATAGATATTATGTCCATCAACGGGGCCGATATAGCGTAAGCCAAACTCTTCAAAGATAACACTTTTCAGAAAAAGACTTTTGAGTGTTTCTTCTATTCTATAATAAGCAGACCTAAAGATACCTAACTTCATTTTGCGGGCAAAGCTTTCGACGGAACGTTTCCTGCGGTTGTAGCGTGGGTTAGCGAGTAGTCCACCAAGGTATTTGGAGAGTGCGCCTACATTTGCTGATATAGACATTTCGTTATCATTAAGGATAACGATAAATTTTTTGGTAGCTTCTGTAACATTGTTTAGTGCTTCAAATGATATTCCATTACCAATAGCAGCATCACCGACAATGGCTATTACATGGTGATCTTCATTTTGCACATCACGGGCGGCAGCCATGCCAAGTGCGGCAGATAGTGCTGTGCCTGCGTGACCTGCGCCGAATGCGTCATATTTGCTTTCTTCACGATTAAGAAAGCCGGAAAGGCCGTCGTGCTGGCGTAGGGTATGAAGTTTATCTTTGCGTCCAGTCAATATTTTGTAGGTGTAACATTGGTGGCTGGTGTCAAAGACTATTTTGTCGGTGGGAGGATCAAAAACACGCATTAATGCAGTGGTGATTTCAACAACACCAAGGTTGGCGCCGAGATGGCCGCCTGTTTCGCTTACGGAACTAATGATCTTTTTTCTGATCTCTTCGCAAAGAGGAATCAGCTCATCACTGTTCAAGCCTTTTACATCTTCTGGTAAATTCACTTTTTCTAGTATTGAAGTCATGGCGGCATTATACGGTAAAAGTGAAAAGTAAAAAGCTTAAAAGTAGTGAATAGTGAATAATGCTTTTCTGCCCACGTTTTTCTCTGATTATAGATGAATTATTGTGCGATTATCATTGATAATTGACATTCTCATGCTGTTTAAGTTATTACTTTATGAATGAAAATGATCAAGTTAAGAGAAAAATATATAGTTCGTGTTCTAGTCTTGGTGCTACTTGCACTTATTGTTGGCTGCTCGAATGATCCGTATCGTCCAGGGGAAGCTGCTGAACATACATTTTTCTCATCTTTTGCTACGCCACCAACCAAGCTCGACCCTAGTAGCGCTTACTATGTACATGAGGGCAAAATTATTGATCAGATTTATGAGCCGCTCTTTACTTATCATTATCTGAAGCGACCTTATGAGGTTATTCCAAATACGGCAGAGTCTATACCTATTCCTGTATATTTTGATAAGTCGGGTAAGGTGCTTACTGAAAAAGATCCTGCACCAGCTAAGGTTGCTAGGGTGGAGTATACTGTTCAGCTTAAAAAGGGGATTATGTATCAGAATCATCCCTGCTTTGCGCTGGATGCAGATGGTAAACCGCAATATGTAAATGTTACGCTCAAAGAGATTAAGAAGTATGACTATCCATCAGAATTTGAGTTTCAAGGCACACGAGAGTTAAAGGCAAAAGATTATGCATTACAGGTGCGGCGTCTAGCTGACCCGCGGTTAAGTTCACCAGTGTTTAGTATTATTAGTCAGTATATTTCTGGCCTTGCTGAACTTAATAAAGAATATATTGAGATGCTTGCTGCCGAGCGTAAACGCCGTCAGGATGCGGCGGGTGCTGCTTATAACCAAGAACATGATGAAAAAGCAAACCCTATTCGGTTGGATTACTTTGCTCCTAAATTTGAAGGTTTTGAAGTTACAGGTGATTATGAGATCAAATTTGTTCTTAAGCGTAAGTATCCGCAGATAATATACTGGATGTGTATGCATTTCTTTGCGCCGGTTCCTCAGGAGGCAGTGGACTTTTATCAGCAACCGGCAATGAATGAAAAACAGTTTTCACTTAACCGCTGTCCTGTTGGGAGTGGGCCATATTTCCTTGAGACTTTTAAGGCAAATGAAGTTATCGTTTTGACGCGTAATCCTAATTATCATGATGACTTCTATCCTGTTGAAGGTGCGGCTGGCGATGTTGAAGCGGGACTATTAATCGATGCAGGCAAGAAAATTCCTTTTATTGATAAGCAGATATATCATCTGGAAAAAGAGTCGATTCCTAATTGGAATAAGTTTTTGCAAGGATACATAGATTCATCGGGTATTGCTAATGATGTTTTTGACCAAGCTGTTCAGATTAGTGCCGGTGATGGCGCCTTGCTTTCGCCTGAGATGCAGGAACAAGGTATTCGCTTGATAACTGATACTGATCCCACATTATGGTATACAGGGTTTAATATGCTGGATGACGTGATTGGTGGTTACTCTACCGAACGATGCAAGTTGCGGCAGGCAATATCTATGGTGATGGATTATAATGAGTACTTAGATATATTCCTTAATGGTCGCGGGGTATTGGCGCAGGGTCCATTGCCACCAGGAATTTTCGGGTATCGTGACGGCATTAAAGGCGTGAATCCTTTTGTTGATGAGTGGAATGCAAAAAGAAGTAGACATGAGCGTCAATCGATTGAGAAGGCGAAGGCCTTGATGGTTGAGGCTGGCTATCCAGATGGTCGTGACAAGGATGGCAGACCCTTAACATTGGATTATGATCATTCGGCAGGGATGGACCCATCGTTTCGCACCCGTTTTGACTGGACACGTGGGCGACTTGATCTGATAGGTGTTAAGTTAAATGATAAAGGTACGGACCTGAGTCGCTTTCGTCAGAAGCGTAAACAGGGAAATTGGCAGATTAGTAGTGGTGGGTGGTTAGCTGATTATCCTGATCCAGAAAACTTTATGTTCTTATTCTATGGACCTAATGGGAAGGTGGAGGCGGGCGGGCCGAATATGGTTAACTATAGCAGTCAGAAATATGATCAGTTATTTAAGCAGATGGAAAGCATGGCAAATGGCGATGAGCGGCAGAATCTTATTGATGAGATGATGCTGATTGTACAAGAAGATGCGCCAGCTATATGGCAGTTTTATCCAGTTTCTTATGCATTGTGTCATAAGTGGTATAAGAATGTTAAGCCACATGCTATGTCATATAATGTTAGAAAGTATCAGCGAGTTGATGCCGCGTTGCGGGTAAAGAGCCAGGAAAAGTGGAATAAGCCTGTGTATTGGCCTTTTGTGCTACTGGCAGGCCTTTTATTGTTGAGTTTGTTGCCCGTAGTGATGAAACAAAGGTTGAAGTGACAAGGGTAAAATAACAAGAATGTAGTGTTGTTTTTTTGATAGGATTGTTACAGGAAGGTGTAGAGTTAGCTCTCTGAGCCAACCTGCCCGCATTGCTTCGCAAAGCGATGCAGGCGGGAAGCGACGGGCAAAGCCCTAGCTTTGTGTAAAACTAAAAACTAAAAACTGATAACTGATAACTAAAGACTAGGAACTGTTTTTGTATGTTTGGATATATTATACGTAGAAGTTTATATGGGTTCCCAATTTTATTGGGGGTTAACTTGCTGCTGTTTTTACTCTTTTTTTATGTGAATACACCTGATGATATGGCGGAGACTTTTCTTGGTGAAAAGCATATTACGCAGGAACAGATTGATAACTGGAAGCAGGAACATGGGTATGCGTTGCCTCGATTTATCAATACAGCTGAATCTTTTCCCGGCGTTATAACGCAAACGATCTTTTGGCAGAAGAGCATGTCGTTATTTGCCTTTAGGTTTGGTAGATCTGATCAGGATAATAGTGATATTGGTACTGAAATATTGCGGCGTATTCCTTATTCTCTCTGCATTACGGTGCCTGTCTTTATATTCAGTATGATGCTTAACTTATTTGTTGCTATGATTGTAGCTTTTTATCGGGGTACTTATGTCGATACGTGGGTTTTGATTTTATGTGTTGTTATGATGTCTATCTCGGCACTTTTTTATATTATTTATGGACAGATGGTCTTTTCAATCCTCTTTAAATTAGTGCCGGTGTCAGGCTTTGATAGTAAGTTCCCTCACTATTTTAAGTTTTTAATGTTGCCGATATTAATGGGCGTTATCAGTAGCTTTGGTGGCGGTGTTCGTTATTATCGTACGATATTTTTGGAAGAGATCAATAAGGATTATATCCGTACTGCTAGAGCCAAAGGTTTAAGTGAAGGCGTAGTCCTTTTTAAACATGCGCTAAAGAATGCTATGTTGCCTATTCTGACGAATGTGGTTGTGATGATACCTTTCCTTATCATGGGTGGCTTATTAACAGAGAACTTTTTTGGGATACCTGGGCTTGGTAGCTATATGATCGATGCTATATCGCGGCAGGATTTTGCTGTATTAAGATCGATGGTTTTTCTGGGCGCATTTTTGTATGTGATATCACTTGTTCTTGTCGATATAAGTTATACGCTGGTTGATCCAAGAATTCGAATTGGATAGAAAAAATAGTGAATAGTGAACAATGAATAGTGAATAATTGCGGTGCCTACGGCGTTATATATAGTGACATTATTTAACATGGATGATCAGGATAAACAGGATAAAAACTGTAATAACTGAGGACTGAAGATTGAGGACTTTTTTTGCATGAAATATTTTTTAAATAGTTGGGCATTTCAGAATGTATTGGTTGTGCTACTTATTCTGTTGCTGGCATGGATCGTTATGGTTATGCGTCAGAGCGAATATTGGCGTGCTGCGTTCCGGCGTGTCTTTAAGCGTAAGCTGGCAAGAATTAGCTTTGTTATTTTATCTATATATTGTGTGATAGCCTTGCTTGATAGCGTGGGGTTTAATCAGCCGTTACGCGATACAGAGGGGCAGGTTCAATGTAGTGCTGATACTGGCAAGGTTTTGCGGGATGAACAAGGTATGAGCCTATTGGATTATATTCTTACTCCGCTTAGGGCATCAAAAGAGAAGACGTATAGTGCGCCATTTGCTACGCATCAGTTCACTAAAGAGACCGTTATGGATGAAACTGGTAACTCGTCACGTAAATATCCAGCCTTGAAACATCCGCGCCGCCATCTATTTGGAACTGATAAGGTTGGTAATGATGTTCTATATATTGCGCTCAAAGGAATTCGTACAGGTATGATCATTGGTGGTATGACAACGCTACTTGTGGTGCCATTTGCTATCTTGTTTGGAGTATTTGCTGGGTATTTTGGCGGCTGGCTAGATGATATTATTCAATATGTCTACACTGTGTTGTCGTCTATACCGTCAGTTTTATTGATTATGGCCTTTATGATTGTATATGGGCAGGGCTTAACTCAACTCTGTGTGATTATGGGTATCACATCATGGACAGGGTTGTGCCGTGTTTTACGTGGTGAGACTATGAAATTGCGTGAGATGGAATATATACAGGCATGTGAGGCGATGGGGGTTTCTAAGCTTAAAATTATGTTTAGTCATATCACACCTAATCTGATGCATATTGTATTGATAACGGCTGTGCTTGGCTTTTCTGGACGTGTCTTAAGTGAGGCCGTACTTTCCTATCTTGGCATTGGAGTAGGGGCTGATACGATTTCATGGGGCGGGATGATTAATGATGCACGTATGGAGATGGCTCGTAGCCCAATAGTGTGGTGGAAGCTCTTTGCTGCATTTGTATTTATGTTCGGTTTGGTGTTACCTGCTAACTTATTTGGTGATGCCCTACGTGATGCGCTTGATCCGAGATTAAGGACAGAATAGATTTCTTATCCACAGATTAGGCAGATTTACACAGATTATTAAAAGGGAAATAGGCACAAAAAAGTATATGCAGTAAAACAGCTTTCCAAAGCTGTTAAGTTCAGCGTCGGAGCGCTGATTTACTTTTGTAAAAAACTAATAGTTAAGAATTGCGTGTCGTGCCGTAGAAACGTTGATGGAAAGACTAAAATTGAAGAGTGATAAAAACATATTAGAAGTAAATGACTTACAAACCTATTTTCGGACAGAGAATGGTGTTGCAAAGGCTGTTGATGGTGTTAGTTTTGCTATTAAGGCTGGTGAAACTTATGCGATTGTAGGCGAATCTGGGAGTGGGAAATCTGTGACTGCCCTGTCGGTTATGCAGTTGGTTGCTAAGCCAAGCGGTTATATTGCTGGAGGCGAAATTGTCTTTAATGGAGATGATCTGACAAAGGCTTCGACTGTTGCAATGCGTGAAGTGCGCGGGAATCAGATTTCGATGATCTTTCAGGAACCCATGACAGCTCTTAATCCAGTATTCACTGTAGGTAATCAGTTAGCAGAGGTTTTGGCTCTTCATCGTGGCATGAAAAAGGATGAGGCGCGCACTTATGGTATTGAGATGCTTGATAAGGTGGGTATTTCTGATCCTGACAAACGGTATGATGAATATCCGTTCCAGCTTTCTGGTGGGATGCGGCAGAGAGTTATGATTGCGATAGCACTTGCCTGTCGTCCCGATCTATTGATAGCAGACGAGCCTACTACAGCGTTAGATGTAACTATCCAGTCGCAGATACTTGATTTGATACGATCTTTACAGAAAGAGTTTGGTATGGCGGTGTTGTTGATTACGCATGATATGGGTGTTGTGCGTGAGAATGCTGACCGAGTAGGCGTTATGTATGGTGGCAGAATAGTTGAGGATGCAAGCTGTAAAGATCTGTTTGATAAACCGTCACATCCATATACACAGATGTTGATGAAATCGTTACCTAGCCGCGGGAACCGAAGCAAAGTTTTACAGACCATTAAGGGGATGGTTCCGCAGCCGACAGAGTTTACCCAGGGATGTCGCTTTAATAATAGGTGTCCAGTTGCTGTTGAACAGTGTCGCCAAGAAAGCCCAATTTTGGAAAATATTGACAAAGAACATACCACGGCCTGTTTTATGTTGGGTAAAGATGGTGTGGCGGATCTCTCTAAGAGTGGATGGATGGCGGAAGAGGAGAGTCCGGTTGTTGAGAAATATGATTATTCTTGCCTGAATGTAGAATCGCTAAAGATGCATTTTCCTATTAAGAAGGGGTTCTTTAAGAAGACTATTGGGCATGTGCGTGCTGTTGACGGCCTTGATTTAGCAATCAAAAAGGGTGAAACAGTTGGTTTGGTCGGTGAGTCTGGGTGTGGAAAGACGACTGTGGGTAAATGTATTGTTAGGCTTCTGGACTCTACAAGTGGAAAGATACTGTTTGGCGATAATGATCTCTCCACATTATCCGGTTCCACCTTAAAACAATACAGACGACGTATACAGATGATATTTCAAGATCCATTTTCTTCCTTAAATCCACGCTTAAAGATTAGCGATACTATTACGGAAGGGATGCAAGCACATTCAGTTGGCTCGACCAAAAAAGAGCGTCGAGATATTATGTTTAAGATCATGGAGCGTGTTGGGTTAGATTCTGATATGGCTGATCGATATCCACATGAGTTTTCTGGTGGGCAACGACAGAGGATAGGTTTAGCGCGCGCCTTAGCGGTAGAACCGGAACTAATTGTATGTGATGAGGCAACCAGCTCGCTTGATGTTTCTGTACAGGCGCAAATTCTTAATCTGTTAAAAGAGTTACAGGTTGAGTTAGGTTTATCATATCTCTTTATATCGCACGATTTAAGTGTAGTACACTATCTTGCTGATAGAGTTGCAGTGATGTATCTTGGTAAGATTGTTGAAGTAGGGGATGCCAATGATGTGATAGAAAATCCACAACACCCTTATACCAAAGCATTGATTGCTGCCATTCCGCAAGTAGATGATGATAATAGAAAACGTATTGTATTGCCTGGCGATGTACCTTCGCCGTCTAATCCGCCATCAGGGTGCGCATTTCATCCACGTTGCGAGTTGGCAACGGAAGAGTGTAGCCAGAAGATGCCGTCACTAGAGTCAATATCAGGTGAGAGCAACGATCGCCTAGCTGCCTGCTGGAAGGTGTAAGTAATAAAATATTATTATTTATAGTTGATTAAGCCACTAATTAATAATATATTAGCAGTATGAATAATGAATACATACTGGTGACGCCTGAAGAAGTTGCGATTAAATTGGCTGAAAAAACTGTGCAGTTGCGTTTAGCACGAAACTGGAAGCAGTCTACTTTGGCTGAACGAGCTGGTGTATCATTGCCATCGGTGCGTCGTTTTGAGAATACTGGTCTCATATCGCTTAAACATTTACTTCGTTTGGTCTTTGTTTTGGGGCATTTGAGCGATTTTGAGTTAGTACTAAATCTTCCAGTAGCAAATAGTATTAATGAACTTGAATCTCTTTCTACTCAACCTAAAGTAAAGCGGGGAACCGAGTGAAAAAACTTGATGTATACTTCACATTAAATGAAAAAGAAAAGCGTTTCGTTGGAAGATTAGCTGAGTCAGAGCATCGCATATATTTTGAGTATGATGATAGTTTCCTTCAGAATCCGTTATGGCTATCTCCATTTAAATTGCCACCAGAGCCAGGGTTGCATGAACATCGTGATTTATCTTTTGGTCCTATATTCGGCTTATTTGATGATAGCCTTCCTGATGGATGGGGATTGCTTCTTATGGATCGTTATTTTAGAAAACAAGGAGTTATCTCGGGAGATATATCACCACTTGATCGATTAGCTTATCTTGGTAACCATACTATGGGGGCCTTAACTTATCATCCGCCTATACAACAGGAGAAAAATGAATCGCAGTTGCTTGATTTGCATAATATGGCAATAGAGTCTTATGAAGTGTTGGCAGGTAAGAGCGAGGATGTTTTGCCGCAACTTATGCTTGCCGGTGGTAGTCCCGGTGGAGCTCGACCAAAAGTATTGGTGGGTATATGTGATGATAATATCATTTCTGGCGGCAATATACTGCCAGATGGTTATAATGATTGGTTGGTGAAATTTTATTCTAAACAAGGGGCTATTGATGATGGACGTGTTGAATATGTATATTCACAAATGGCAAGATCTGCTGGTATATTAATGCCAGATACGAGACTTTTTACTGCTTCACTGGGGGAAGCATTTTTTGGCATTATGCGCTTTGACCGTCAACACAATCAGCGTCGGCATATGCACACGTTCGGCAATCTTATACATTCAAGTTTTCGTGTTCCTAGTTGTGATTATGAACTATTACTAAAGGTGACAGGTATTCTTACCAAAAATAGAGTGGATACAATTAGGGCATTTAGGTTAATGGTTTTTAATATATTGGCTCATAATCGTGATGATCATGTTAAAAACTTTGCATTTATCATTGATGCTCATGGTTCCTGGAGGTTCTCACCTGCTTATGATTTAACTTTTACGTATGGTCCTGGTGGAGAACATACGATGACGGTAGATGGTGAAGGGCGTGAACCTAACAGGCAACATATAATGAATATCGCAACAGGTGCTGGTATTAAACAAAGTGAGGCAACTGATATAATAAATGAAGTGGCAACAGCTATTGAGCAGTGGCGCCACTTAGCTAATAGTTCTGAAATTATGCCTAATACTATTGCAGAAATAGAAAAAGCTACTCAATCCT
>DAOVUR010000030.1 GCA_030632465.1 bacterium
CGACCTAATTTACGCGTAAGCTCCGGAGCCACATCTTGAATACCAGCAGCATAGACAGCCTCTTCGCCAGCTTTACGTATCGTTTCTTCCATACTCTCCTGAACAGACTCAACAACTTCCTCAATTCTCGCAGGATGAATACGGCCATCAACAATAAGGCTCTCAAGTGCCAACTTAGCAATCTCACGCCTAACAGGATCAAAGCCTGATATAACAACAGCCTCTGGTGTATCATCAATAAGAATATTAACACCTGTCGCAGCTTCTAGCGCCCGAATATTCCTACCCTCACGCCCGATAATACGTCCCTTAATATCATCAGATGGCAATGCAACAGAACTAGCCATCATTTCACTTGCATGCGAAGATCCAAAACGCTGTATCGCTTGCGCAATAATATTATGAGCTTCACGCTCTGACGTGCTACGCGCCTGCTCCTGCATACGCCTAATAAGCCCACCTATCTCACCATGCATCTCCTTTTCAACAGTATCAAGAATCTGCGTACGAGCCTCCTCTTTTGACATCGACGCCAACGCCTGCAGCTTATTATGCTGTTCATCAATCAGCTTACTAACCTCTCCTTTTGATGCATCAAGTTCTGCGGACTTGGTTTCGCAACTTGCAAGCTTAGCCTCAAGCACATCTTCCTTTTTGTCAATCATCGCAACTTTTCGATCAAGGTTCTGCTCGCGCACCTGCCCACGTTCCTCAATCTTAGCCAACTCTGCACGACGTGACTCTGTAGATTTCTCAAAATCTTCACGAGCCTTTATAATATCCGCTTTAGCTTCAATTTTACCTTCCTTAACAATTGTAGCAGCCTCACGCTTTGCATCACTAACCAGCTGCGATGCATTTTTCTCACTAGAATCAGCAGCATACTTGCTCAATATAAACCTAACAGCATAGCCAATGCCTATTCCCAGCACACACGCCAATATTCCTATAACAGCCTCAGTCATAATTTTGCCTTTCGTATATTTTTATTATTTATTTTAAAACTAACCATTACTATTAACAACTAAATCCATTCGTATATCATGTTCGCTCTGCGGTACTTCATCAAAAACCTGAAAATCATAAGCCAGCCCAACTTTAAACATACCGCTCTTACTACGTTCGGCCAACATCCTATCAATATGCCCGCAACCATGCCCCAATCTACCACCAGCACAATCAAATGCCACGCCTGGTATCAAAGCAATATCAATATCATCTATATCTACCCAAGTAGGTTCGACTGGCTCAAATACCGACGCATCACCTTCAACGAGCTTACTGCTCGGCAACAGCTCCGCCAAACCATACCCCTGCCCCTTACCACGCAGCGTCGGTACGCAAAGCTTCTTCCCGTCACTCCATGCAGCTTTAAAAATCTCTGACGTCTGCACCTCATGCGGTAACGCAATATACGCACAAACAATTTTCGATTCATGAAATTGAGGCAACTGTAAAACAGCACGCTGAATGTCAATACTAGCTGGCACAAACCAGTCAGCACCTAAAGCCACTCTTCGTTCCTTTACAACTCCTCTTATCTCATCTTTTGTCATAATCTTTTTTGTGGCGTTGGCTGTCCCCAGCCAATCTTCACTTTTTGTCTTTTCTTTCACTAGGTCCCTGAGCGAAGCCGAAGGGCCGGTTGGTTTAACACGGGCATTTCGGCTTCGCTCAATGTCCGTGACCTCCTACATTCATAGTTGTATGTTGGGCGTTCGCCTTTTGTCTTTTTCACTATTCACTGTTCACTATTAACTATTCACTATCTTTTGCATTCTCTTTTTAATCACATCTTCGTAACCCTGCCCTGTAGGGAGATAATATTTCGTTTCAGTAGGTACATACTCCTGCTTAACATAATGTGAAGTATAATCATGCGGATAAACATAATCGCCTGCATCATTTTCTTCAGCCTTAACCGCCGCTTTCACTTTTATATTCTTAAGCCGCTCTGGCACTCTTAAGGTCCGCCCATGTTCCACATCACCTAACGCACTATTAATAGCAAGGTACGCAGCATTACTCTTCGGGGCTGTTGCAAGATATGTTGTCGCCTGCGACAACACTATACGCGCTTCTGGCATACCAACAAACTCGACTGCACGTGAAGCAGATACCGCCAGCGTTAAACCGCGCGGGTCAGCATTACCAATGTCCTCAGAAGCAAGTATAATTAGGCGACGCGCTATAAATCTAGGATCCTCGCCCGCAAAAAGCATCTTCGCCAGCCAGTAGACCGCAGCATGCGGATCAGAGCCACGAACACTTTTGATAAATGCAGAGATAGTGTCGTAATGTCCATCCTCATTTTTGTCGTATGTCACCACACGTTTCTGAATAGACTCTTCCGCCACTTGCGCCGTAAAATTAATTACGCCATCACTATCAGGTGCCGTAGACAATATCGCACGCTCTAGTGCGTTTAAGGCTCGGCGAGCATCACCCTCGCAAATGTTTCCTAAATGTTGCAATGCCTCATCAGCAGCTTTAACTGTAAACGAAGCCAAGCCCCGTTCATCCTCCAGAGCGCGTCGTAGAATAACGATAATGTCAGCCTCGCTTAATGAAGCCAATTCGAACACTAATGAACGCGAAGTTAGCGGCGTATTAATAAAAATCTGCGGATTATGCGTAGTAGCGCCAATCAGGGTAATTACACCACTTTCAACATGCGGCAATAACACATCCTGCTGCGACTTATTAAAACGATGAATCTCATCAATAAATAAAATTGTTTCGGTATTAGTTGCGCGACGGCGTAGAGCCGCCTGCTCAATAAGTTTACGGATCATCTGCACATTCGAGATCACACCACTTGTTCGCTCGAAGTAGCGATTTGTAACCCCAGCAATAACTTCAGCAAGAGATGTTTTTCCACACCCGGGAGGGCCAAAAAGAATTATGCTACCAAGACAGTCAGCCTCAATAGAGCGACGCAGAAGTTTATCAGGGCCGATAATAGCATCTTGACCGACAAAGTCATCCAGCACCACAGGACGCATACGCGCTGCCAATGGCTGATACACATCAGTCTCTTCCGCTTCCGATTGATCAAACATATCGTCTGATAACATAAAAAAATACCCCACCTATTACGTAAGCAGAACAATCTCTGAGGCCTCCAAAAAAGAAGGTGGGCACCATATCCGAAAAATTGTGAGTCCCCGATTAAATCAAGGCATGCACGCTTAGTCGTATTCCGGTTCCCGGTAATATATTACTGGGCCAGAGTTGTATAACCACATACACGAACAAGGCAGGGTATTTTATCTTCAAAAAAAACAATATGTCTATTATCAACGAACAATCCCCAGCGGCCCCTATCAAACAAGTCATACAGCATAAACGCTACACTTTTCTTGCCTTCTCCGCAGATCAAACCAAACATAAATATACCCGAAAATCGCAACCGAGCGACCAGGTTTTTAAACAGACACAATAATTTCAAGTAAAACTTCATGGATAAAATCATCCAACCTTATTCAATATTAATATTTCAATAAAACTCAATTACCTAAACTGAATTTTCAACTCGTCTTCAAGCGATTTTTTAATCGACTCATGAAACTTATTTGCTTCTTCATCAGTCAAACTACGCTCCAAAGAACGATACATTAGTGAGTAAGCCAAACTAGTCTTACCAGCTTCCTCTCCCACTAAATTAAATATATCAAACAGGTTAATGCTTGTCAACTCGACGGGAGCATTTTGAAGGATATTTTCGATTATTTTTTGATGTGTAACATTTCCATCAACAATCATGGCCATATCACGCTTTGTACCAGGATAAGCCGGCAAAGACTTAAGAGGTTGCCGCTCTTTCTCTACACCACAAAGAGTAGCAATTGAAAACTCCGCAACTGCAATAGGACCCACAATCGATTTATGCTTAATACCACTGCTTAAAAGCCCAAAAACGCCTATTTCAGCCCCTTCTGATGATACTTTTACCGACCAACCGGGCTCAAACATAGGATCTGACGCAGGCATATACTCCAACTCAGCAACATGCTGAACCTTTAGAAGCTCTTCAACAACACCCTTCATCCATAAGAAAATCTCTTCCGGCTGCACAGGTTTGTTTCCATCTGGACCAAAACGCCCAACATTCCCCATCATACCCAACGAAATACGCTCTTCTTCCTTGATCTTTCCGTCGGCATCTTTAAGAAAAACACGACCAATCTCAAATGCCGATGCAGATAGTGTCTGATGCGCCATATTGCGCCATAATGTGTCAGTTAGCTGTGGAATCAATGTATTACGCATAATCCCATACTCTTTACTAACAGGATTAGGCAAAACAACTCTACTATCTACATTATTTGCATCAAACAAGTTAAGCAACCGCTCCGATACAAAGCTATAATGCATACACTCACAAAAGCCCAAACCAATCACCCGTCCACGAAACTCGCGAACTGCACGACTACGCTTATCATCAGCTCCAGGCACAATACGGGCAATCAGATCAACATCAGGCACATTCTCAAGCCCATGCATACGAATCACCTCTTCAATCAGATCAGCTTCAATCTTGATATCATGACGAAAAGTTGGCGACTGCACAGTGCAACTATCATCATCTTGCGCAATAACAGGTAGCGTTAAACGATTGAAAATAGAAACTATCTCATCTTTATCAATCTTAAAACCAAGTAAATCCCAAACTTTCTGATAACGACACACCACAACAGCCTGCTCAACCTCTATAGGTTTACAGTCAACCATACCTTCAGAAACCGATGCACCAGCATGTTCAACCATCAACTGCGTTGCACGACGACTCGCCCACTCCACTCGCTCAGAATCAACACTACGCTCAAAACGATGCGACGACTCAGAAGAAAGCCCCATACGATTTGAAACAGTATGAATCAAGGCAGGATCAAACAGTGCACTCTCCAATAACACTTTTTCTGTCTGCTCAGAAATTTCACTCCCAGCACCACCCATTACACCAGCCAGCGCCACAGCATCGTCCTTATCAGCGATCACCAACATCTCAACATCTAACTTGCGTTCGACATCATCAAGAGTTTTCATAACCTCACCATCACGAGCGCGACGCACCTTAATCTCACCACCAGATACTTTCGTGAAATCAAAAGCATGTAACGGCTGTCCTGACTCCAGCATAACGTAATTTGTAATATCCACTACATTATTGATCGGGCGGATACCGCACAACTCTATACGCTTCTGCATCCAAACAGGACTCGGCCCAAGCTTGATGCCAGATAACATACGAGCAGTATAACGCTGACAATCCGCGGCATCATCAATAGAAACCTTAACTAGGTCAGATGCCACAGAAGATGCATCTTTAGAAAAATCAATGGACGGCACCTTCATATTAGCATCAAAAAGCGCAGCAACCTCACGCGCCACACCAATGATACTCAGACAGTCAGAACGATTCCAAGTGATCTCAAGATCAATAACCTCTTCAGGTGCACCAAGCACGTCAACCAGAGCTGTTCCCGCTGCAATATCGCGCGAAAGCAACATAATACCTTCATGATCATCAGAAACCCCAAGTTCATCCTCTGCGCAGAGCATTCCTTCAGAAACTTCACCGCGAATCTTTGCTTTCTTAATCTTAAAATCTTCGGCCAGCTGCACGCCAACTCCGGCAAACGGGATCTTATCACCAACCTCAAAATTAGTTGCACCACAAACAACCGGCAACTCTTCAGTGCCATTGCTAACACGGCAAAGACGCAGACGATCAGCATTAGGATGTTTTTCTATAGACAAGACTTCACCTACAACAATTCCCTCAAAAGAAGATCCGACAGTCTCAATGCCCTCAACTTCAATCCCAGAGAAAATAAGTTTATCAGCCAACTCCTCAGTAGAAAAATCAACATCAATATATTCTTTAAGCCAACTTATCGGAACTTTCATTTTTAAACTCTCTCTTTAAATTTTTTTATTTTTTATCACAACTAGTGCTACGCACGTCGCTTTTGGCTCATAGAGCCAACCCTACATTTCCCTTAATCATGCAATGCTTTTCAGTAGAGCGGTATCCTGTTCATCCTGTCTATCCATGTTGAAAAATCTTTTCAGTAGAGCGGTCTAACGTCCGACTACTGACTACTGAATTCTGTCTTCTGTTTTTAGAATTGCGCCAAAAACCTCATGTCATTTTCATATAGATGACGGATATCATTAATACCATACTTAATCATAGCAATACGTTCTATTCCCATACCAAAAGCAAAACCTGTCGTAGTTTCCGGATCGTACCCCACTCGCTCAAGAACACGCGGATCAACCATACCAGCACCAGCAATCTCTATCCAGCCACTCTGCTTACATACTCTACAGCCATCACCACCGCACACATGACAAGTGAAATCACATTCAACACTCGGCTCAGTAAATGGGAAGAAGTGCGGACGGAATCTCACCTCCACATTATCGCCCATCATCTCTTTGGCAAAGTATGCCATAGTACTTTTAAGATCAGCCAGCGAAACTTTACGCTCCGCTTCAATGTATAAACCTTCAATCTGATGAAAATTCGCGCTATGTGTAGCATCAGTTGTATCACGACGATAGCAACGCCCAGGGGTAATGATACGTACCGGCGGTTTCTGTTCATTCATAGTTCTAATCTGCACAGGTGAAGTCTGAGTCCTTAGCAATTCACCTGTATGTAGCCAGAAAGTATCGCGTTCATCCTGTGACGGATGATGAGGAGGAGTATTAAGCGCTTCAAAGTTATTATAATGTGTCTCTACATCTGGCCCTTCAGCCACCACAAAGCCTAGCTTACCAAATATACGAATAGCTTCTTCAATCACCATTGTTATCGGATGCATAGAGCCAAGACCATGCCAGCGCCCAGGCAAGCTACAATCAAAACCTGAAGAAACTTCTTCAGAGTCATTCATTGCTGCTAGTTCATCTTTACGTTTCGCCACACCATCAGTAACAGCGTTCTTAAGCTCATTAGCTGCTATACCCATAGCTGCGCGTTCCGAAGGATCCACATCCTTCATCCCCTTCATTAATGCAGGCAAGATTCCTTTACGACCAAGATACTTAATCCGTAAAGCCTCAACCGCATCATCATCAGTCGCCGCACCTAGCGCAACAACAACCTCATCAGTAAGCTCTTTTAATTCCGCACTGTTCATTTTATTAGTCCTCAGTCTGCAGTCTACAGTTTTTAGTAAAATATTACACTCTTAGTACCAAACACTTAGTCGGCTTTACTTAGTCGTTCTAAATTATAAATCCATCAAATACAACCACGCCTAGTGCTACGCACGCCTGCCCTTCGTAACGCTTGCGCGAAGTAGGGTCGCTTTTGGCTCAGAGAGCCAACGCTACACTTCCCTTAATCTTCAAAAAACTTTTCAGTAGCCTGTCGCGCCGTAGCCTTTTGCGAAGGCGGAAGCAAAAAATTATTTTTTATCAAAAAAAAACGGCCACCCTCAAAAAGGTGACCGCCCTATAAGTCAAGCTTGATTAAGCAAGCGCGGCCTTAGCCTGCTCAACAATCGATGTAAAAGCATCAGGATCATGAATAGCAATCTCTGAAAGCATTTTTCGATTCAAACCAACCTTAGCTGTAGTCAAACCTTGGATAAAGCGACTATATGTCATATCATTCATACGACAAGCTGCAGATATACGTGCAATCCAAAGCGATCTAAAATCACGCTTCTTAGTTTTACGATGTTCTGTTGCCATAACCATGGCACGGTCAACTGCTTCAGTTGCCTGACGGAATAATTTGCTACGTGATCCACTAAAACCACGTGCTTTCTTTAATATACGCTTCTTTCTTTTATGTGAAGCTGGTGCATTTGTTGCTCTTGGCATTTCAAAACCCTCTCAGATCAAATTTATTTTGTTAGCATTGCCGTAATACGCTTGATTTCTGGTTTCGCTAAGATTCCAGCCTTACGCAAATTACGCTTACGTTTTCTCGATTTCGAGCTTAACAGATGACCGGATCCGGCCTTACTGTACTTTAATTTACCGCTAGCTGTAACGCGCACGCGCTTCGCCGCCGACTTGTTTGTTTTCTTCTTGGGCATACTATTAATGTCCTATCTACTATGAAAAATATTACTGTACAGCTAATTTACTTACACTTTTAGCCATAAAAGTGCGTAAACATAGCCTATGAACTGAATCTAGTCCAGCATTATTTTACATTTTTTATTAAAAAACCAGCAGTTAACAGCTAACAGCGATCAATTGAAAACATTGCCTTTAATATAAACCTTGGTAATACACCTTGGTAGCAGCTGTTTTATTGAAACTGAATAGCGTAAACTGACCACTTACTTTACTTCTTCGACCGCACACCGAGCATACAGATAATATTACGCCCCATCAATTTTGGCGCCATATCAGTTGCCGCAATATCACTGCAATCTTCAATCACTTTATTAATAACCTCAAATCCCAATTCGCGATGAGCATTCTCACGTCCACGAAAGGCCAATGAAACCTTAACTTTATGTCCTTTTTCCAAGAACTTGCGAATATGATTAACCTTGGTCTGATAATCATGTTCAGCCACATTAGCATGAAACTTGATCTCTTTAACCTGACGATTAACCTGTTGTTTGCGCGTCTGCTTGCGCTTCATACTCTCTCTGTAGCGATACTGGCCAAAATCCATGATTCTGCATACTGGCGGTTCAGCTCCAGGAGATATCTCTACTAAATCCTGACCTATGTCCTGCGCCAAGCGCATCGCATCTGATGTTTTCATCACGCCAAGCATTTCGCCATCGGAACCAACACAACGCACCTGTGGTACTCGTATCTTAAGATTCACTCTAACAAAAGACCGACTCGATGTTTTTCTATCTCTCATACTTTTATTAACTCCCGGACTAAAGTAACTACCAATGACTAACCATTGTTATCCGGCTCGTTCTCCTTCCTTATTTTTTTAACAAACTCATCAATACTGATCGCACCAACATCCCCTGCCAAACGTTCACGAACAGCAACCTCGCCAGCTTCTTCCTCTTTTGGCCCTAAAATAAGCATGTAAGGAATCATCTCACCTCGCGCACGCCTAATCTTTGCACCAACTTTTTCGGATTTCTCGTCAATACTAGCTCTTATATCATTTTCTAGCAAGGTCTTTACAACCGACTTACTATATTCAATCTGATTTTCCGTCAATGGTAAAACACGTACCTGCTCCGGTGCTAGCCATACAGGAAATGCTCCTGCATAATGCTCAATCAGTATACCGAAAAATCTTTCTAGGCTACCAAGAAGTGCACGATGCACCATATAAGGCTGATGCTCTTTGCCATCCTCACCAATATAAGAGAGGTTAAAGCGTTCAGGCAAGTTAAAATCAAACTGTATAGTACTCAACTGCCACTGACGCCCTAAAGCATCCTTAATCTTAACATCAATCTTAGGCCCATAAAATGCGCCACCACCAGGATCAACCTCATAACTAACACCAGAAGCATCAAGCGCATTCTGAATAGATGCAGTCGCCTGCTCCCAACGCGCATCATCACCAACAGCCTTATCAGGCTTAGTGGCTAGATATGCAGTGATATCATCAAAACCAAATGTTTTAAGAATCTTTATCGCAAACTTTAAAGTAAGCGCAACCTCCTCTTCAATCTGAGCAGGCGTACAGAAAATATGTGCATCATCCTGAGTAAATCCGCGAACTCTCAGCAGACCGTGCAGAACACCACTCTTCTCATAACGATAAACAGTTCCAAGCTCAGCCCAGCGTAAAGGTAACTCACGATAAGAACGCTTATGCGACTTGTACACTTCAATATGAAACGGGCAATTCATCGGACGCACATAGAATGGACTCTTATCCACTTCCATTGGCGCATACATATTCTCGCTATAACATTCAAGATGCCCAGAAGTCTCCCACAGATTACCTTTACCAATATGCGGTGTATAAAGCAGTTCATAACCAGCTCTGAAATGTTCGCGACGCCAGTAGTCCTCTATAATAGAGCGAATTCTTGCACCCTTAGGATGCCAATGAATAAGACCAGGTCCAACATCCTCCTGCACACTAAACAGATCAAGCTCACGCCCAATCTTGCGGTGGTCACGCTTTTTAGCCTCTTCAATCTGAGCAAGATGAATTCGCAAAGCCTTACGATCAGATGCCACAATACCATACAACCGCTGTAACATCGGATTGGTTTCTAACCCGCGGAAATAAGATCCGGCAACCGTAGTAAGTTTAAATGCACGAATATCGCCAGTAGACTCAACATGCGGTCCACGACAAAGGTCAACAAACTCGCCGCACTTATAGAGAGTAATAGTATCGCCATCAGGAATATCATTAAGACGTTCAACCTTAAAAGACTGATTACTATCCGTAAATAGTTTTAAAGCCTCCTCACGGGAAACCTCAACGCATTCAAACGGAAGTTTTTCAGCAATAATTTTAGCCATTTCAGCTTCAATAGCCTCAAAGTCCTCCGGCGTAAAACGCCTAGGAACATCAAAATCATAGTAAAAACCATCATCAGTCGCAGGACCAATATCAAGTTTAACATCATCATAAAGCCGGCAAACAGCTGCGGCCATAACATGCGCCGTACTATGACGCAAGCACTGTAGATCCAATTGAACCCCCTAAAAACTAGAAATTTAAATTTACATATATAACAAATCAGCAGAAACCATACGTATTATATCCGAAACTGTCAATAACCTATTAAAACACTATTTTTTAACAAAATGATTTAGTGACAAAATGATTATATTTACTACATCTCAATATTTCACCCCGCACCATCTGAGTTCAGCCCTTTTAAATCACGTTCCAGCTCTTTCATACTTTCCACATGATTAAGCTGTCGCTGTTGCTCCTTATATTTTCCATATTCCAATGCTGATTTATCAGACGCCACCTCATGACTAATCTTTCCTGCATGAGTAAGCAACTCCTTGCCATTCAACTGAATAATGGCATCAAGTCGCTCTATCCAATTTTTCATATACATTGGCGTTTGTTGATGCGCCATAGTTTCAGCAAACGCAAGATACTGTTCCACCAGAAGACCAAGTAGCTTTATTTCATCTTCCTGAAGATAATTCTTGGCAATACTCACATCACTCTTACGCAGAGCAAAACTTGATTTTCTGTCAAGCGACTGCATTCCCATCAAAGGAAGCTTAGCATCCACACGCCGATAGATCAGTTCCGCTGCCGTCTGTTCACTAATCGCCCAAAGCAACTTATTCTGAATCATCTTAAAAAACAATACTGTCTGTTCATCTTGCGCATTGTAATCAACGCTTGTCGTATAGATATCCTTGATCTTCTGATAGAAAAAACGCTCCGAAAGCCTAATCTCACGAATACGATCCTGCAGCTCAGAAAAATAGTTCATCGAATCACCGCTCTTAAAACGATCATCATTCAGAGCAAACCCCTTGATAATATAATCCTTAAGCCGCTGCGTAGCCCAAATTCTGAACTGAGTACCCTGTTGAGACCTCACTCGATATCC
Organism: bacterium; assembly: GCA_030632465.1. Lineage (GTDB taxonomy): Bacteria > Verrucomicrobiota > Kiritimatiellia > UBA8416 > CAMZLY01 > CAMZLY01. The sequence goes on from DAOVUR010000030.1 coordinate 11,508, forward strand.
TACCGAAATAATCACGTCTAAATTGTAATAATATGGGGATTTTTGCTGAAATTCGGAATTTCCGAATTTCTGCATCACTTCCGTTTTAGCCAATTCCCCTTCATCAAAAACATTCTTTATATGCTCATTAATGGTAGACTTAGCTTTACCAAACAGCAGAGCCATATGCGCCTGCGTCAGCCAGACAGTTTCATCTTCCAGCCGAACATCCAGACTGATTCCCCCATCAGAATTCTGGTAAATTACAATTTCAGAATCATTCTTCATTTCAAACTCCATCTATTCCCCTAACCGCTTAACCGTCCGGCCAAAATTAAATTCAATCTTCTGGGTCTTATTATATTCATTATGCGGCGGAAGCTTCTCTACCAACTCTTTAACATTTTCCGCAACTTCTGAATGTTTCATCTACACACCATCATTCCCGTAAACTACTGATTAACCACAAGTCTCTGCTCCAGACAATAAACAAAAATATATCACAGGGAACACTTCTTCTCAACTGATAAATCAAATAACAAAAAATGTTTTTCTGTAATACCGGTGCGGCTTCAGCCAACCTAAAGGGTAACGTGTAACAATCTCACAACAAGAAGGTGGGGCGAAGCTCTCCGAGCGAGCCTGTGACGGCGTAGCCCCGGTCTACATCGCTTCGCGAAGCAATGCGGGCAGGCCGGAGTCGCGAAAATTGATTCGTTGGGCTCCCACGCCAGCCCATGGCTGTCCGGCTTGCTCGGAGAGCTGCGCCCCACCTTTTTGCCTTTGCCTGGCTTGCTCGGAGATAGGTCACTATTTTTTTAAATTCGCGGCAAATAGATCAAAAACAATTGACGGCAAGAGCCCTAATGATTATTGTATGAACAATTATTTACTTGCGAACTTGCACGATACTGCAAGTTAATATATGCACGCATCTATAAATCAAAAAATAAAAAGGTAATATATGAAACATGTCACAGGTTGGGTTCTATTTATAAGTTTGTTATGTTTTATGGCTGGAGCTACATGGGCCAAAACTGTTTTTGTTGCAACTGACGGCACTGCGATACCACCATATAACAGCTTTGAAACAGCGGCTAATGATATACAGGTTGCTGTTGACACTACTGTTGCAGGAGATACAGTTAGTGTAAATGACGGAACCTATGAACCTTCTTCTGAAATCGTTATTTCTAACAATATTACTGTTGCTACTCTTAATGGTGCTGATTCAACAACGGTGAGTGGAGGGACAACGCATAGATGCTTTAAACTGCTTGATCCTGGATGTGAGATTAGTGGTTTCACCATCACAGAAGGATATAACGCTGCTAATGGAGGAGGAGTCTACTGTAATAATATAGGATCAGTTATTGCTAACTGTAAGATTTCTAAAAATCTCTCAAATTCAAGTGGTGGCGGTTTATACAATGGGGTGGTTAATAATTGTATAATCACATACAACACCGCAAGCCTTAGTGGTGGTGGTGCAAGCGGTAGCTATCTAAACAATTGTACAGTCAGCAAAAACTATGCATACGAATATGGTGGCGGCATGTCGTATGGCAGAGTTCGCAACTGTATTGTGTGGTATAATGAGGCTTTTTATGCTGGAGATAACTTCAACAGCAATCATACCGCAACGGCCTATTCATGCTCGCCGGAAGTGGTTAACGGTGTAGACGGTTGCACAACAAACTATCCGCAATTTTCAGATAGTAACAGTGATAACCTCCACTTATTGAGAACATC
>DAOVUR010000058.1 GCA_030632465.1 bacterium
GCGAAGCGTTCTTCTACGATTCTATCAGCTTTGGCAAGTAACTCTTTTGAGTTTTCTGGTTTTGTGTTTGTTAAAACACGGAACCGGTTCTCTTTAAGAGCATGCTCACTGAACTTCATAGTAGGCTTCTTGCTATCTAGGATGAATGGGTTTTTACCCTGAGCTGTTAGCTCTGGGTTGTAGCGGTATAGTGGGTAGTGACCTGACTTAACAGCTTCATCCTGCGCTTCGTAACCCTTCTTCATATCGATACCATGTGCAATACAGTGTGAGTATGCAAGGATCAGTGATGGTCCATCATAAGCTTCTGCTTCGATGAAGGCCTTTACTACCTGATTTGCATTTGCTCCCATTGCAACTGTAGCAACATATACGTCACCATAAGTCATTGCCATCAGTCCAAGTTCCTTCTTCATTGAAGGCTTACCAGAAGCAGCAAACTTGGCTACAGCACCCATTGGTGTTGATTTTGAAGCTTGTCCACCTGTATTGGAATATACTTCTGTATCAAGTACGAGCACGTTGATGTTACGTCCTGATGCTAATGTATGATCTAGACCACCGTAACCGATATCGTATGCCCAGCCATCACCACCAACAATCCAGATGGATTTCTTGACGAGGTAATCGGCAAGTGTGAATAGGTGCTTGCAGCTTGTGCAATCGCATTTTTCGAGTTGAGCTTTTAGTTCTGCAACACGTTTACGTTGTGCTTCGATTAGGTTCTTTGTTGACTGATCAGCATCAAGTACTGCTGTTAGCAGTTCGTCTGATACATCAGCACAACCATCTTCACCCTTAACAGTTTCGGCAAGTTCACGTGCATAAGCTGTGAACTTATCTACTGTTAGGCACATACCAAGACCAAACTCTGCGTTATCTTCGAAGAGTGAGTTGGACCATGCTGGGCCACGTCCATCTGGACGAGTACAGTATGGTGTTGTTGGTAGGTTACCACCGTAGATGGATGAGCAACCTGTTGCGTTAGCAATAAGTGTGCGGTCACCGTATAACTGTGTTAGCAGTTTGATATATGGTGTTTCACCACAACCTGCACAAGCACCGGAGAACTCGAAGAGTGGCTGAGCCATCTGACTTCCCTTGATTGTTGCAACGTTGTAGAGATCTGAATCTACTTCTGGAACTGTAAGGAAGAATTCAAAGTTTGTCTCTTCTTGTTCGCGGATTGGAAGTTGTGGTTCCATGTTGATGGCGCGACGGCCTGTCTCCTGTTTATTTTCGTCACGTTCGCGACCAGGGCACATCTCAACACAAATTCCGCAACCAGTACAATCTTCTGGAGCAACTTGAACAGTGTACTTCATGCCGGCATAATCTTTACCCTTAGCATCAAGTGACTGGAAGCTCTCTGGAGCGCTATCAAGTGCTTTTGGATCGTATGCTTTGATACGAATTGCAGCATGTGGGCAAACTAGTGAACAACGTCCGCACTGAATACATAGCTCTGTATCCCATGCTGGTACATCAACAGCGATATTACGTTTTTCGTACTGAGTTGTTGATGTCGGCCATGTTCCATCAGCAGGCATCTTGCTTACTGGTAGAGAATCACCTTCTTGACGCATTAGTACTGCTGTTACATCCTGTACGAATTCAGGAGCATCGGTAGCTACTGTTGCTGGCATGTTTACTTTACCTGCAACTGCGGCTGGAACGTCCACCTGCTGCATACCGGCAACAGCACCATCAACAGCGCTATAGTTCATTTGAACAATAGAGTCACCTTTTTTGCTGTATGACTTCTTGATTGCATTTTTCAGTGAAGCTACTGCTTGTTCGCTAGGTAGGATTCCTGAGATATCAAAGAAGCATGCCTGCATAATTGTATTGATGCGAGCGCCTAGTCCAAGATCGTGAGCAATTTTGATTGCATCGATTACGTAGAACTTAATCTTCTTATCGATGATCTGCTGCTCGATTCTGTCTGGCATATGGTTCCATACTTCTGCTGCTGAGTAAGGACTTGCAAGTAAAAATACTGCGCCTTCTTTAGCATTTGCGAGCATATCGTATTTCTCTAGGAACGAGAAGTTATGACATGCAACGAAGTTTGCATTTTTGCATAGGTATGGGCTGCGGATTAGATCTTTACCAAAACGTAGATGTGATACTGTCATAGCTCCGGCTTTTTTCGAGTCATATACGAAATAGCCCTGTGCATAGTTTTCTGTATCTGTACCAATGATCTTGATTGAGTTTTTGTTAGCACCAACAGTACCATCAGATCCTAGGCCGTAGAACATGCCTTCGAAGCGGTCTTCTACATCAATCTTCCAGGATGCATCAACATCAAGACTTGTGTTTGTCACGTCGTCGTTGATACCAACAGTGAAGTGGTTCTTAGGAGTTTCTGCTGAAAGGTTATCAAAGATAGCCTTAACCATTGCAGGTGTGAATTCTTTTGAGCCCAAGCCGTAACGACCACCAACAATTTTTGGCCAGTTGTCATTTTTGTACCACTTGCTCTCCATAGCTTCACCAAGAGCGGAGCGTACATCGATGTATAGAGGTTCGCCAATTGAGCCAGGCTCTTTTGTGCGGTCTAGTACGCAGATCGATTTAACTGATGCAGGTAGTGCTTCAGCAAACGCTTTCACGTCAAACGGACGATATAGACGTACTTTTAGTACACCAACTTTTTCGCCATTTGCGTTCATGTAGTCAACAGTTTCATGCACTGTTTCTGCGCCTGAGCCCATGATAACAATAAGTTTTTCTACATCAGGAGCACCAACATAGTCGAATAGGTTGTATTGGCGACCTGTCATTTTTGCTAGTTTGTCCATGTTCTTCTGGACGATATCAGGTGTAACTTCGTAATATTTGTTAACAGTTTCACGACCCTGGAAGTATACGTCAGGATTTTGTGCTGTACCACGGATAGATGGTGCATCTGGTGTTAGACCACGTTCGCGGTGCGCAAAGACAAGATCATCATCTATCATAGCGCGGATTGTTTCCCGTGATAGTTGATCTACTTTCTGTATCTCATGTGAGTTACGGAATCCATCAAAGAAGTGCACGAAAGGAATACGTGATTCTAAAGTAGATGCGTGTGAGATAAGGGCCATATCGCCAATTTCCTGAATGCTACTTGCAGCAAGTAGTGCCCAGCCTGTTGAACGAACTGACATTACGTCTGAGTGATCGCCGAAAATGGATAGTCCTTGGCAGGCGATTGAACGTGCTGACACATGGAAAACTGCAGCAGTAAGTTCGCCGGCAATTTTGTACATGTTAGGAATCATGAGCAACAATCCCTGGGATGCTGTAAATGTTGTTGTCATAGAACCGGTAGTAAGTGAACCATGAACTGCGCCAGCAGCTCCACCTTCGGATTGCATTTCTACTACATCAGGAACTGTGCCCCAAATATTTTTTACACCAGCAGCACTAAGTTCATCTGCTGTTTCCCCCATCCCTGAAGATGGTGTAATAGGGTAGATAGCACATACTTCGCTAAGTGCGTGAGCTACTTGAGCTGCGGCTGTGTTACCATCAATCATAATCATGTTTTTATCTGACATCTGTTTCTCCTTGTTTTGCCGGTGTTCTGTGCCGGACACGTTAGCACCCTCTTTATTGCGCATATCGGTATGATAGACGTTTTCCGGAGGGTGCTTAAAGTTTTGTTTAATTATAGAGTTTTGCGAAGATCGTCAACCTGTCCTGCACTGCCGAGTACTTCGTTTTTATGAACGATATATTTAGCATATTCGCTCATGAAGACTTTTCCTGCTGGACGCAGGTCGAATACTTCTGGCTGATCACGGAACATTTCACGATGTACGCGACACCATACCAAGCGACCATCTGTATCGATATTTACTTTAGTTACACCCATTGGTGCAGCTTTAGAAATATCTTCCTCTGCAACACCTTTTGCACCACCAAGTTTACCGCCAGCAGCGTTGATGCGTTCAACTTCGTCCTGTGGAACAGAGCTTGAACCGTGCATTACGATTGGGAAACCAGGAACTAGTTTTGTGATCTCTTCGATTACTTCAAAGTGTAGACCCTGTGATGTTGTGAATTTGTATGCGCCATGACTTGTACCGAATGCGCAAGCAAGACTGTCACAACCACTACGTTCGATAAACTCTTTAGCTTCTGAAGGCACTGTTAAGTTAGCGCTCTCTTCGCTTACTACGATATCTTCTTCTACGCCACCGAGCTGACCAAGTTCAGCTTCTACAGAAATACCTTTAGCATGAGCAGCATCAACTACACGTTTAGTGATAGCGATGTTTTCGTCAAAAGACTCATGGCTAGCATCAATCATAACAGAGCTGTAGAAACCGCTGTTGATACAGTCCATTGCAGCTTCTTCTGTGCCATGGTCTAGATGTACAGCAAAGATTGCGTCAGGGAAGATCTCATCAGCAGAACGAATCATGCCTTCAAGCATACGTTTATCAGTATAGCCGCGTGCGCCACGTGAGATCTGGATGATAAAAGGAGCTTTGCTTTCAATACAGCCTTCGAATAGACCCATGATCTGTTCTGCATTATTGATATTATAGCCACCCACTGCATATTTACCATAAGCGTGGTCAAATAGTTGTTTTGTTGTTACGATCATTGTTCACTTCTCCTTATTAGTTAATTATCAATACCACTTACCTTTATATACCAAAAAACTTGGTCCTCATAAAAGACGTGGCAAACTATACAATAATATCACGATTGGTCAACCTAAAAAGAGCGCTGAAAGGTGCAAAATTATCAGTTTTGATCTATTGATGTAGATTTTAGTCGGTAAATGTGGTTAGTCGGGGATATTGGTGATTAAGGGGCTGTCAAGCAATGATCTATGTTAGTCCTGTAAACACGCATGTTTGATGGCTAGAGATTCTCTGAACGAGGAGTTTTGAAAAGGTTGCTTTTTGGGTTGTTTTATACGCATAAACCTGTGTAGTATGAGCGCAATATAGATAAAGGAGATGTAAAAATGAGTAATGGAGTGATTGGTTTAGTTGTATTGGTGGTAATTATTGTTGTTGTTGGCTTACTTTGTGTAGGGATCTACAATAAGCTGGTTGCTTTACGTAACAGATTTAAGAATGCTTTTGCTCAGATTGATGTCCAGCTGAAGCGGCGTTATGATCTTGTGCCGAATCTTGTTGAGACAGCAAAAGGTTATATGAAGCATGAAAGTGAAACACTTGAAGCTGTTATTGCTGCTCGTAATCAGGCTTCCGCTGCTAGTACTACAGCTGCCGCTGATCCTGGTAATGCAATTGCGATGCAGGGATTACTTGGTGCTGAATCTGCATTAACGGGTGCTATGGGCAAACTCATGCTTACCGTTGAGCGCTATCCTGACCTGAAAGCTAATCAGACTATGTCTCAGCTAATGGAGGAGCTTACATCTACAGAGAATAAAATCGCCTTTGCTCGTCAGGCTTATAATGATTCTGTTATGGTTTACAACACAACACGCGAAACATTCCCGAATGTAATTCTTGCTGGACCTATGGGCTTTGCTACAGCAACTCTATTTGAGATTAAGAGTGAAGTAGAGCGCGAAGCTGTAAAGGTGGCGTTTTAATAATTACGAATTACGAATTACGAAAGGATGCGGTGCGCTATACAGGGATTTTACCACGAATGTCACGAATTACACGAATGAAAGACTTTGCGACGGTGATGGCGTTTATTTGTTTGTCTCGCAGTCTCGACAATCAAATGCACGCCATGCAGGCATTCTAAAAAACTATTCACTGTTCACTATTCATTATTCACTGCTTTAATGCGGTGCGCTCTGAAAAAGGGATAACTACGAAATACACGGAAAGCGCGAAACGGTGCGTTATGTAAAGGGGATAATTTATGGACTTTTTTGATTATCAAGAAGAGGCTCGCAAGAAGACTGGGCTGCTAATCTTTTATTATATTGTAGCTGTTGGTCTGATTATTTTATCTATCTATATAGTAATAGCTTTTCTCTTTGGTATGGTTGGTGGATCGGAAGAAGGTACTATCGATGTAGCCAGCACCTTGTTGAACCCGGAGCTATTTATAGGGGTTGTCGTTGGTACACTCTTGGTTGTCGGGCTTGGTACTCTGTATAAGGTTAAGCAGTTAGGTGGTGGCGGGGCCTCGGTTGCTAAAATGCTTGGCGGGCGCCTGATCAGCCGTGATTCTATGGATGCAGAAGAGCGTAAGGTTCTCAATGTGGTTGAAGAGATGGCTATTGCTTCTGGCATGCCTGTGCCGCCTGTATATATGATGGATAATGAACAGTCAATTAATGCCTTTGCGGCGGGACTTACGCCGGGTAATGCTGTTATTGGCGTGACGAGAGGTTGCGTGCAACAGCTTAGTCGTGATGAGTTGCAGGGCGTTATCGCGCATGAGTTCAGTCATATTTTTAATGGTGATATGCGACTGAATATACATCTGCTAGGTGTGCTTAACGGAATTCTTGTTATTGCTTTGATTGGCTATGGTATAATGCGTGGTTCAGCATTATCTGGGCGTAGTCGTCGCAGTTCTAAGGATAGCGGCGGCGGCGCGATCATTATTGCAGGTATTGCCCTAATGATTATCGGCTATGTTGGTGTTTTCTTTGGCAAGTTGATAAAGAGTGCTGTTTCGCGCCAGCGTGAGTTTCTTGCAGATGCTTCTGCAGTGCAGTTCACCCGCAATCCATCTGGACTTGCCGGTGCACTTGGTAAAATTGGCGGCTACACTTCGGGGTCGCGTATAGAGTCTGCTCATGCTGAAGAGGCGAGTCATATGTTCTTCTCTAATGGTATGCATGCATCATTTCTTAATATGCTTTCAACACATCCGCCACTCAAGGATCGTATTAGCAGAATAGATGAATCTTTTATGCATACTCATGTTAAATCTGAAGATGGTGGCGCGGTCTCTTCGCAAGAATCGCCTGCAGGAACTTCATCATTTGCACCACCGCCTCTGCCGGACACGGTGTCTGGGTTTTCGGCAACTCCAGAATCAGTTGTCTCTAGTGTTGGTACGCCAGATGTTGAACATCTTAACTATGCGTCGCTTATGTTGTCGAATATTCCAGAAGAGTTAAGTCATGCGGTACGGACTACTGTAGGTGCTAGAGCTGTTGTCTATTTGCTGTTGTTGAATGATGGAGATACCGTGTGTAAGGATCAGCTTGCATTGATATCTGATCGTGCGAATTCCGAGGTTAATGAATTAGTATTGAAGCTTCAAGGTACGGTTGCGGGACTTTCGCATGAGTTTAGGTTGCCGCTAGTTGATCTTGCGATATCGACACTTAAAGAGATGTTGGAGTCGGAATTCTTGGTCTTCAGAGATATTGTTGCTTCTTTAGTTGCCGCGGATAAGCAGATTGATCTATTTGAGTTTACTTTACAGCGTATGATTATGAGACATCTGGAGCCAGTCTTTGTTGCACTACCAAAGAAACATGTGCGATTCAAAACTGTGGAGTCAATTACGACTATATGTGGTCAGCTACTATCCTGTTTGGCATATTGGGGTGCTGATGATACAGAGTCTGCAGAGTCGGCATTTACGACATCGATAAATCGTTTAGGTGGTGGCTCGGTTGATATCTGTTCTGTTGATGAATGTGGGTTGCCGATGTTGGATCATACATTGAGTCAGCTCGAACTGGCTAAGCCCGTGCTTAAACGGAAGGTTCTTGATGCCTGCGTTAGTTGTGTTGCGGCTGATGGGCATATTACTGTTGAGGAGGCTGACCTGTTGCGTACTGTTGCAGATTCGCTTGATTGCCCGATACCGCCATTTCTGCCTGGCAAAGTCTAGGGGCTATTTGCGAGAAAGTGTGTTTGTGGGTCTGTGGGATTTAAAAACCAATCTTTCCCGCATATACTAGCATACCTATTAGCGTTGTGTAGTGTTGCCTGTCCCCAGGTAAAATTGGCCGAGGCCGGCCGACGTTACATATCCTAAAATGCGGCTAGGTAGTAGCTGATCTTTCCGGTTTCAAATGTCACACGCCAGCCTGCTACAAGTGAGTGGGTCATCTTGAGGTAGATTGTTTTTGTGCCTTTTTCGGAGCCACCTTCCTTGAATTTGATTGTGACTTTTGCAACAGCTTCATCGCCTAATCCGTGCCTAGTAATTGAGAGAACTTCGAATTTAGCTGTGGTTAGATTATGTGCTGATTTCTCGAGGTATTCTTTATTGTTTTTTGGATCGGCCATTGCTTTCTGCATGGCTGGAAGTGCTTTGCGTGCGTAGTCATAGAACATCCATCTTTCGACTTCTTTAGCTCCTTGCGTGTTGAGTTCTTTTGTTTGAGATTGATATCTGAATATTACTACAACAGCAACGATTATTATGACTACAACTGCTTTCCAGCCTTTTAGTTCTACTTTCATTATCTTCTCCGTTGAGGTGCTTGCAAAACGATTTATTTACAACTCTTTTCTATTTAAAGCATTGGCATCATCAGGTAGGCGAGATTTTCTAGGGCTTGGGTTCTCTTTGGGCGCTGCAGCCATTCTGATAAGATTATTTCTTTGCTTTGCGACTGATCATCAAGGATGATCTCTTTTAGCTCGTTAGTGAATTTTTCATCGTAGATGGCGAGGTTAGATTCGTAGTTGAGATGAAGGCTCCGTACGTCTAGGTTAGCTGTGCCGATGAGTGAGAATGTATCATCAATAATGGCTGCCTTTGCGTGTATAAATGGCGGGTACCGTTCAAAGATACGAATACCAGCTTTAAGGAGGTCGGTGTATAGTGAGCGGCTGGCAAGTCCTGCGTATAGATGATTATTTTTCTTTGGGACTATTAGTCGTACATCTACTCCGCGTAGCGATGCTGAGCGCATGGCATGTACAATTTCCTGTGGTGGAACAAAGTATGGTGTCACGATAATAATCTGCTGCGCTGCTTGAGTGAATGCCATAAAGAATGTGTCACGTATTGTTGCTAGTTCTTTGGTGGGGCCGGAGTTGATCATTCGCATCATGGAATTACCGGCAGGGGTGATGTGCGGGAAGTAGGTTTCGGTTAAGATATTGACAGGATCCTCATTAGTTATAAAGTGCCAGTCTTTCATGAAGGAGTATTGTAACTCTTGCACAATAGCGCCTTCTATTTGGAAGTGGTAGTCGCGAATAGGTTGATAACCTTTGCCGGTGATGTTTTTCACGCTCATATTCATTCCGCCCATGAATCCGATCTTGCCATCTATAACCATGATTTTGCGGTGGTTCCTAAGGTTGACTTGGAACTGTCGTTTCATAATGTTTGCTTGTGTCCAGCCTACGATCTTAAAGTTGGGTGTATTTCTATATTTGCGGAAGAGTCCGCCGAGGACTGCGTACGTTGAGCCAAATCGGTCATAC
>DAOVUR010000001.1 GCA_030632465.1 bacterium
CCAAACTGCTTACGACGCAAAGTCTTGGACGGCCTCGTAGACCTCAGACCATCTTAATAGCGCACCGCACCCCGTAGAGCAACTTCATCGCTCAGCGTTCATCGTTCATCGTTCAATAAACCACCTTATCAGGATTAGCCGCCCAGCCAGTAAGCACCGCCGCCCCTTCATCCTGCAATTCTTGCACAAAAACGACAGCACGCGCCTCTAACGGTAAAGCCACTTCTTTATATAAGAATTCATCATCAAATCCAGCTGCCGCCGCATCTTTACGCGTAGCAGCATATACCACTCGCTTTATCCTAGCCCAATAAGTGGCCGCTAGACACATAGGACAAGGCTCACAACTAGCATATAGAGTACATTCAGAGAGATCATGATCACCCAACTCAGAACAGGCATTACGTATCGCCACCACCTCAGCATGTGCCGTTGGATCATGCGCGGCAACAACCTGATTGCACCCTTCGCCAACAATAACGCCATCCTTAACAACCACAGCACCAAACGGACCATGCCCCCCATCAGAAGAGTTTCTTACAGCAAGATCCAATGCCACCTTTAAAAATTTAATATCATTATTCACAATACACCTCTCTTTTTACTTGTCTGCACAACAAAATAATAACACAATATACAGCTAATCAAAAATAATTTTATATAAAAGGAGAGGAAGCAAGATGACAGAAGAAAAGAAAAATGACGAAGTAACAGAACAAGCAGCAACCGAAACAGCTGTAACAGAGGAACCTAAAACAGAAACAGTTCCACCAACACCTGTTGAAGAACCTGCAGCAACACCTGAAACACCAGCAATGGATGAAATTGAAGATGGCAAATCTTTTGCTATTTTATCATACGTACTTACCTTTATCGGTATCCCATTCTTCCTTGTTCCACTAATCATGCGCAACAATAGCTTTTCCTTATATCACGCCAAACAGTGCCTTCTTCTAGCACTAGCTGGAATTGTACTGGGTACAATAAGCGGATTACTAGTGGCTGTATGTATCGGTTTGATTCTACTACCTGTAGTTGCCATTATGCTTATCGTATTTACAGTTATGGGCTTAATGAATGCAATTAACGGTAAAGCAGAGCCAGTACCGCTAATCGGAAAGTTTGCAGAAGATTGGTTCAAAGGAATCCAGAAAGTATAATTAGAACCACGTATAAACTAGCGTCCCCAATGACCTCGTGTCATTGGAACGAAAGACAGAAAAGGGTAATCTGCAAAGATTACCCCTTTCTTTTTCACCTTAAACTTCTAAACCATTGAACCTTAATAGATGAACTGGAAACTGAAAAACTTACAGCCGCTCGAAAACAACTACGAATTAATTTTCGGCGTGTTAGTTATTCCTATAACAGCAACTATTTATATAGGGATATCATTCTTACCAGTTGCACTAATGCCAACCTGTCACTTTCATGCAGCCACAGGACTACCCTGCCCGACATGCGGAGCCACCAGAGCATTACATCTATTATCATCAGGAGACTTCACTCAAGCGTGGCTTATGCAACCCCTGCTAATAACCACTGCAATCTGCGCCGCAATATATTCGCTCTACTCCTTCATTGTCGTGCTAGGTAAGCTGCCAAGAATACGAGTAGCCAAGATAACAAAAAAAGATCGACGCCTTATCCTAACCAGCTGCATAACCCTATTCTTACTCAACTGGCTCTACCTAACCTTAACAGGAATATGAAACAAGATTACAGGTAGCGCGATCTCTTCCATCTTCTCCCGCAACTGCGGAACATGCCGAGCTAGCCATAGAGAATCTGTCATGCGTTGCTAGCCACCCTTAGGAATGTCAGCATGGCGTGCATTTTATTGTCGAGCCTGCGAGACAATCAAATAAACGCCATACAGTAGAGCACACCATCAAACAGACTCGTGCCTGCCGTGAGCCTGCCGAACCGGTATTCGTGCATTCGTGGCAATTCCTCTTTTAGTTTTCAGTAGTGCGTTCCGTTGAGCAGAAAATCATTTTGTCAAAAAATATTTTCAGTACATAGGCACCGTCGAGCGGGAAGTCATTCTGTAAAAAAAATTCAGTAGTCCTTAACTATCCGCAAAACCAGCAAAAAAGATAAGCCCACCCAGCAGTACAATAATCATCCCGAAAGTGACCATAACTTTAAGCACTACGATCAGTACCCGCGCAATCACAGCACCCCAGGCAATATCAACAGCATGCGCTGCCTCAAGTCGTTGTCGCTCCACCAGAAAAACTAAAAGAAAACTGCCAACCATCATGCCCAGCAAACTACCGATGATTGGAATCGGAATAAAACTACCCACTACCATTCCTAATAAGCCGCCAATAATAGCCATAAATCCGGCAAATCGAGAACCACCACGTTTAGCAACCCCCCATGCACCAGCCATAGCCTCAGCAAACTCCACAGCAGCTGATAGCAGCACAAAAATAGTGATTGTCCACCAACCAGGAAAAGAGAACCCACGTACTATCGCAGCAATAATGGTAGCCAGCACCACCAGCCAGGTACCTGATATAGAAAGACATGAGAGAAGCAGCGCAACCAAGCAGAGTACTACTATTATTAGATAGACTAACCCCACCCCAGCAACCTGAAAGAAATTAAGCAACATCTCCATATAGTTTTCCGGCAGTTAAATCTGTGCTAATCTGAGTAATCTGTGGATTAGAAATGATAACGAAAACTAGCTCTTGCTGATATATCATCTTCTGTTACATCAAACATCCAAGCCTGTCCGCCAATAGATATGCTTCTAGTGAAATATAGATCAATACCAGCAACAACACCAAACTCTTGTTTGGCACTAAAATCAGTATCGCCAACACCTGTATCAAGCGAACCATTAACAAAGCTAAGTGCCGGCCCTGCATAAATCGAAAGTCTGAAAAGCTCACTATCATTATCTATTCTGCTATTACGTTCAAATCTTTCGTAAGCTATTGGTAGCGCAATAAGAATGTCATTCCAGTCCATATTACCAGCACCTGTATCAGCCTCATAGCGTGCGAATTCTGCAAAAGCACGTATAGTCACTCTGTCGCCAGTAGCAACTTTAGGCTCTCTGATATACCATTTATATAGATTTGCATTTGCACCTACAGACCATTTAACCTGCCTGCTATCAGCCTGTCCAAGTATAAAGTCACTACTATTTTCCGACTGACCAACTGTTGCAAAAACTGTTAACCAATCGATCACATCATACCCTAAGAACAGACTTACCGAAGATGCATCAAGCCGAAAGTCTTCTCCTTGGTCAGGCTCAACATAACGCTTGATATTCTCATAATTCACACCAACCGAAAATTTATCAGCACTGCCAACAGCCATAAAATCATCACCTGTACCACCTGGTAATGTTGCAGCCTGCGTATGTGATAACCCAACGATTACAAAAACAATTAATCCTAAAACAATGCTTTTCTTCATAAACTTATTCCTTCCAATAAATTTCCAACAGCAGGAAAAATAATCACTCAAAATATTAAACTTAGTCTCACGGAAAACTGCCACAATGTCAAGATGACATTCTCCGCTATATCCTATCAGGTGTCTCTATACCCAACAGTCCCAAGCCATCCCTCAATACTGTAGCAACCATCCCGCACAGCCTTATTCGGCTCTCACGAACACCTTCCTCAGCCTTCAAAAACGGAACTGTCTGATAAAATGTACTATATGCCTGAGCAAGGTCATACAGGTAATCAGCTATAACACTTGGTTTATATGACGATGCAGCACGAATCACAGTTTCCCCAAAACGCGCCACCTTTATTGCTAACTTACGCTCTATATCTTCAGAAAACAGTAGCGGGTAAGAATTAAAATCAATATCCTCAAACCGTTCACGATACTTGTCCGAGACACTCGCTATACGCGCGTAGGCATACTGCAAGTATGGACCTGAATTACCATCAAGAGCTAACGCCTTCTCCCAAGTGAATGTGACTGTCGACTGCGGATTCTGGCTAAGATCAGCATACTTAACCGCACCGATTCCCACAGCCCTAGCAATATCTTTTTGCACATCCTCAGATAGCTCCAAACTAGACCGGCTAACAATTTCAAAGGCTCGCCGCTCAGCCTCATCAAGCAGCATCTCTAACTTAATAACATTACCTTCACGAGTTGAGAAAACTCCACTCGGCAATCTCATTAAGCCAAACCAAACATGCTTCAACTCAACATCATAACCAAGTTTCTTGCTGATACAGAAGAACTGCTTAAAATGCGCCTGCTGCCGCTCATCAGTGACATACACAATTGTGTCAGGCTTAAATTCATCCACGCGACTAGCAACAGTAGCAATATCAGTTGTCGCATAATTAAAACCACCATCACTTTTTCTAACAATGCAAACTGGCAGCTTTTCCTCTTCCAAGAAAACAACCAAAGCACCCTCACTCTCCTCTGCCAGCTTCTTCTCCAGCAGTAGATCAAGCGTAGGCTGCAATCTATCATTATAAAAGCTTTCGCCACGCACGTAATCAAATTTAACATCAAGACGAGAATAAACCCGTTCAAACTCTCCCATACTCAGTTCTATGAACTCGTCCCAGAGCGCTATATTATCCTTATCACCCTGTTGCAACTTAACCAACTCTTGACGACACTGCGTCAGCCACTCATCATCTTCACGACTCTTTTCATAGCTTTTCACATAGACGCGCTCTAGCTCAGCAACCGGATCAGCTTTCAGGGCAGCTTGGTCTATAAAGTTACGGTATCCCATAATGATGATCCCAAACTGAGTTCCCCAGTCACCAATATGATTATCAGCAATAACACGATATCCTAAAGCTCGATACATACGATCAATCGTATTACCTATAATTGTCGAACGTATATGACCAATATGCATCGGCTTAGCTATATTTGGACTTGAGTAATCAACAACAACAGTATGACCATCACCTACATCAGACACAGCGCAGAACGAATCAGCACTCATCTTTTCCAAATATGCAACTAACCACTCATCTT
The DNA here is from genome assembly GCA_030632465.1 of bacterium. Taxonomy (GTDB): domain Bacteria; phylum Verrucomicrobiota; class Kiritimatiellia; order UBA8416; family CAMZLY01; genus CAMZLY01. The sequence goes on from DAOVUR010000001.1 coordinate 4,996, forward strand.
TAATATAGATATTTATAAAACCAGGCCCTGCCACTTCAAGCTTCTCGATAAAATCAGGCAGTTTTGCACCATCAACCACAGCCTGCGCAATATCACGTGGCGCCTTACCAAGCTTTTTAGCCAACGGCATTGCCTCATTACACTGGTAGTCACCAAGACCACGCGCACCAGCCATTGCAACACTAACATTACTAAAATCTACATCCGTATCACTAAATATAGTAGCGAATACCCCTCTAACCCAGTCAGTAAGAAGATTCACTACCGTACAATCATTATTCCTATTCATTATTCCCTCAAATCTATAAAAGTCTCTAAAATCAATAAAACAGCCAACATTATATACTCAACTATCACAAAATTAACAAGAAACAAAAAATAGTTTTCCCCATAGGTCGGGCGACCTTCTCGAGATAGCCACAAAACTCGCAAACTCCCCTCTTTTTTCCTTGCCAACACCACTTCAGAATAACACAATCTAATTTTGAAGATATTAAAACTGATAAAGGGGAGAAAATGACAGATTCCACAGAGAAAAAAAATAAGACCACTAAAGACGAGACAGCTAAAAGCCCAGAAAACACAAAAGATACTGTAGAAGACACCACAAAAGATACCGTAACTATCGAAGCTGAAACTGAAGATAAGCCAAGTAGCGACGAAGCGACCACCAACCCTGAAGCTGAAAAAAGTGCAGCTGAAAAAGATGATGATAAATTCATAGAATCAACAAAGAAGTTTGTAGCATCAGCTATAGATTTTATAAGTGGCCTATATGCAAAACTAAAAAATGCAATTGAGGCATCTGGCTTTGATCCACAAATGCAGTCAAAAACTGTCGACCGTATACTTGACTGGGTGAAAAATCGTTACCCATCAGAAACTTACAAATCGTTCTCCGACTTCCTGACCACTCTTGGTCATTGGGGAATTGTACTTGCAGAGATATTAGTAATACTATTTGGTCTCACAGCCGCCATTAAATTAGGCAACTGGGTATATGCTGCCTACTCTGTTGGTATCGCTATTCTATTAGCTGTCTTTCAATATATAGCAAATCGATTCTTAACAGCAGGCGACACTCTAATAGAAGCAACACCAAGTTCACTGCAATCCACTGCATTTATGGACTGCGCTGCACTCCTTACAGAAATAGCCGGACTGCTATTTTTCCTTACATCAATGATAATTGCCCACAATATAGGCCAATGGAGCATGCTCTGGGTCGGTTTAGGCATCTGGTGCCTCTGCGATGCCTTCAGCTACATTGCAATCAACCCAAAACTAACAAATATCGAAATCAAGACCGATATCAGTGCTGGTGAAGAAGCAATTGGTATTCTATCCTTTATCGTTAAAACAATTATCCGAATTGTCCCTATTGCATTTGGCGCAGGTACAATTATCGGCGTAATCGGCCTACTATCAGGCACAATATCACTTATGTTCACAGGAGTAGCCGCAGCAGGTGTAGCATCTATACGCCTAATCATTCTCTGCACATGCCTCCCATTCGCAAGCTATATATTCTTCGCATTCTATCACTTAACCATTGATATTTTGCGCTCAATTCTTAGCCTGTCTAACAGAAAGTAGTAGTCGAGATATCGATAAAACTAATACCCCCAACGAGCTAGCCCCGTTGGAACGAAAGTTTTTTTGTTGCAAGCGCCGAACTTAGGATTCTGAGTTGTTAATTCTTTTTATTTAATATATTGACATAAAGACGTAGTTTCCCTATCTTTTGGCGCTGAATTCACTGATGAGCCATTTTATTTTTACACAAGGCTCAAGTTATAGAAGGGAAGGTGATTAAACACCAATGATTCAAATTAAATTAAAACGCGGCGAAGCTGTCGAACGTGCCATCAAACGTCTAAAAAAAGTTATGGACAAAGAAGGCATAATGAAGGAACTAAGAGCTAATCGTTACTACGAAAAGCCAAGCGAAAGAAAACGCAAGAAATCAGCACGTGCTCGTGCAAGAGTTGCTAGCGACGCTAAATATAATAGATAATTAATTATTATTATTTAACAAAAAATACAGCTCTCTGTGCATATAAAAAGCCAGAGAGCTTCTTTTTTAACTGTAGAATGAACCACTATTATGATGCCATTAGCAGTATCCACCCACTGGAATGCACATAAGCACACTTCAGGTGAGGCTTTGGTAGAAGAGACTCTTGAATTAGGATTCAAGCATCTCGAACTCGGGTATGACCTAACCGCCGACCTAATCGCTGGCGTCAAAAGCATGGTGGAACAAAAGGCCACACAGATAAATAGTGTCCACAACTTCTGTCCTGTCCCCGCAGGCGCTTCACGCGGTCATCCAGAACTATTCGAACTAGCAAGCTTTTCACCAATGGAACGTGAAAATGCAATACAGCTCACACTAAAAACTGTCCGCTTTGCAGCAAGCTTTGGTGCCACAAGAGTAGTTTTACATTGCGGGAATATACAAACCAAACCTTCAACAAGAACACTTATCCAACTTAGCGAAGATGGCAAACAGCACACACCAAAATTCGAGAAACAGAAAATGAAGCTCATGATAAAACGTGAGAAACATGCACAAAAACATATCGACAACCTATACCACTCCCTAGAAAAGATGCTACCTACCCTAGAAGAATACAACGTTACTCTCGGTATAGAGAACCTACCAACATGGGAAGCCATCCCGACAGAACAAGAATCAGAAGCGCTCTTTAAACACTTTGATTCACCATTCATACGCCACTGGCACGACGTAGGACACGGACGCATCAGGCACAACCTAGGCTTTATCAATCAGATTTACTGGCTAGAAAGACTAAGCCCATTCATGTGCGGCATGCATATTCACGACGTCAAACCACCAGCAATGGATCATATTATGCCGCCTCGTGGAGATTTTGACTTTACACAGCTTGAACCTTTCATAAAAAATGATACAGTACTGGTCATGGAGCCAGCACCAGGCACTCCCGCAGAAGAAGTTTTGACAGGAAAAACAATTATAGAAAATGCAATATCCTCACCAAGTGAGTAAACAAACAAAAGGAAGTAAATTAATGAAAAAAGCTCTTATCACAGGTATTACAGGACAAGATGGATCATACTTAGCCGACCTTCTTCTTGAAAAAGGATACGAAGTAACCGGCATGGTTCGTCGCTCTAGCACAGAAACATATGAACGCATATCGCACATCAAAGATAAAGTTAATCTCATCCAGGGCGATCTACTAGACGAACTCTCGCTAATGGAGATCATGGAAGAAGTTAACCCAGACGAAATCTACAACCTAGCAGCCATGTCATTTGTACCTACATCATGGTCGCACCCAGTGCTAACAGGAGAATTCACCGCCCTAGGTGTAGTACGCATGCTGGAAGCCATGAAACGTATCTGCCCAAAAGCGAAATTCTATCAGGCATCAAGTAGCGAAATGTTCGGGAAAGTACAGGAAGTGCCACAAAGCGAAACCACCCCATTCTACCCGCGCAGCCCATACGGAGTATCCAAAGCTTACGGTCACTATATCACAGTAAACTATCGCGAAAGCTACGATATCTTCGCATCATCAGGAATCCTATTTAATCACGAAAGCCCACGCCGCGGAAAAGAATTTGTAACTCGTAAAGTTACAGATAGCGTAGCTCGTATCAAACTAGGACTCATGGACAAACTTTATATGGGTAACATCGACTCATGTCGCGACTGGGGCTTTGCTGGCGACTACGTAGAAGCCATGTGGCTCATGCTACAACAGGATCAGCCTGACGACTTCGTCATCTCTACAGGAGAAGAAAACTCCGTCCGCACACTGCTACAAGTAGCATTTGATCATGTAGGACTTGACTGGGAAAAACATGTCGAAATCGATAAAGCCCTCTATCGTCCAGCTGAAGTAGAAAAACTACTTGGTGACTGCACAAAAGCAAAAACTGAACTCAATTGGGAACCGAAAGTAAACTTCGAACAACTAACAAAAATGATGGTTGATTCTGACATGAAACTAGTGGAAAAAGAGATCCAGGATAAATAACTATAATGCGTATTCTCGTCACAGGTGCAGCAGGATTTGTTGGTAAACATCTCCTGCAAGAATTAATCAGACACAAACATCAAGCAATTGCTGTTGACCTTAAAGCTGGTGAAAAACAAGATAATGTCACTTGGTACGAATGCGACATTCTTAAACCTGATGAAGTTAATGCAATAGTAACAGAAACAAAACCTGATGCCTGCATACATCTCGCAGGCATTGCTTTTGTCCCCTCCGCAGATACTCACCCAGAAACAATGCTCTGCATCAACATCCTCGGCACACTAAACATCCTCAATGCGCTCAGCAAAACGTCTCCATCATGCAAAACACTTGTAATCTCCACTGGACACGTTTACGGCACACCTAGCGAAGATAAGTTAGTAACCGAAGATATGCCACTACATCCCGTAACACTATACGCAATCACCAAAGCCGCCTCCGATTCAGCAGCCCTAGGATTCACCGAAAATAACCGACTGCCAGTCATGACAGCACGCCCCAACAACCATTCCGGTCCCGGGCAGTCACCCAACTTTGTCATCCCCGGCTTTGTTAATCAGGCAAAAGCAATTGCCGCCGGAACATCAGAACCACTACTACGTGTTGGTAACCTAGAAAGCATCCGCGACTTCACCGATGTACGAGACGTCGTTCGAGCCTACCGTCTACTCATAGAAAAAGGGATACCGGGACACGCATACAACATTGCATCATGCGACACCGTATCCATTGGCGACATGCTTAACGAAATATGTCAACTAACAGACATCGATCCAACAATAGAAGTAGATCCGAATAAGTTCAGACCAAAAGATCACTCACCAGTACTAGATACAAGCAAACTAAAACAACATACCGGCTGGCAACCAGAATATACACGCATCCAAACCCTCACCGATATGATTGAAAGCAGTGAATAACTAATAGTGAACAGTGAATAGTTAAAAGAAGAAGGTAATATGACACCTACGGGGTCTTGAAAATTATCATATGAAGAAAAAAGTCTTCACAATCATACAGATCACCATCGCAATACTCATTCTTGCCGTAATTTTTTTCAAACTACAACAAAGCGGGCAGCTTACGCAACTACTTGATGCTATCAACAGAGCCATCGGCAACTGGCCCTACCTAATCATCACATTCATCGGACTTTTTCTATCGGCATTTTTCTGTACAGTCCGCTGGGGTTGCCTACTTAAAGCCCAAGATGTACATATAAAATTCAGCCGCCAGTTCACTCTTTATCTTATCGGACAATTCTTTAGCGCATTCATGCTAGGCTCAACAGGTGGCGATGTCATCAAAGCATATTATGTCTCGACAGAAACCAAACATAAACGTGCCGAAGTTGTCGCTACAGTTATTGTCGATCGTATCATCGGACTCATAGCACTGGTAATACTACTAGCCATACTCACGGTCGTACGAATAAATTTCTTCCTCTCCAGCCCAGAAACAAAAATAGCTATATGGTTTAATATGAGCCTACTCATAGCAGTAACAGTTGGGCTTCTAATAATATTTAAGCGTAACCTACTAGAAAAATGGAGTCTATTCAGGAAATTTGAAGAATCGACATCCATCGGCAAAGTGATAGGTAAAGTCTACAACGCAATGCACATCTGCTTCAACCAACCAGGGCTCATGCCAAAAGTTCTATTTCTATCATTCCTGAATCATATCAGCATGGCCGTCTGGGGCTTCTACATTGCCATGGCGCTAGGAATACCAAATGGCTTTATCGACATACTCACAGTCGTAATACTAATCAACACAATAGCATCCATCCCAATAACCCCAAATGGACTAGGTACTAGAGAATCTGCTGCTATCTTCATGATGGGCGCAATAGGTGTTTCCGCAGCCACAGCCGTAACCTTCTCACTACTATGCTACGCAGCAATACTGCTAATCAGCCTTATCGGCGGCATCTTCTACATCATCTATACCGCCCAAAAAGGAAAGATCACCGTCGAGCAACCTATCCAATAGATCCTGTTAATCCTGTCTAAAAGAATCTTTTCCGTCGAGCAGATTCGTTTTTTTCATTCGTGCATTCGTGGCAATCCCCCTTTACTTTTCAGTAGAGCGGTCCCGTAGCGCAAAAAAAATCATTTTGTCCCTAAATCATTTTGTCGTTTCTTTTAATAGCGCACCGTTTTCACCCTTTTCCCTTTCCGGAATGCCAGCATGGCGTGCATTTGATTGTCGAGCAAAGCGAGACAAGCAAATAAACGCCATCACCGTAGCGCGACATAACAGATTCGTGTCATTAGTGCAATTCGCGGCAAAACATCTTTTCAGTAGAGCGGTCCCGTAGAGCAAAAAATCATTTTGTCACATAATCATTTTGTCTTCCAATAACAACTTTTTCATTTCGTTCCCGTAAAATCTCATTATTCTCCCCACACTGCGACAGATCACGATACGGAACAGATTTTGCAGACTCAGTAATAGCCAACATCTCATCATCGCTATATGGATACTTAATCATATTCTCACTCTTCGCCGCAACAGTCCCAATCCTCTGCTCGCCAACCTGTTCCGACTTACCAATAAAAAAACCAGCCTCCAGAAAACCAACAAGCACTGGTAAAGCTGTCGAATAGGTCAAGAGCACACCATCAGTCTTCAACAACAGATAGAGCTTCTTAAAGAAATCAACCGTCCATAACTGCGCATTACGTTGAGTAGAAAATGGGTCATGATAAATCAAGTCATACTGCCGGTGATCAGCAATCAGCTCAGAACAACTCAGCCTAGCATCACCCCAAATCATCTCTATATTCAGATAATCACTTGAGTATAATGAGCGTTTGTAGAGCTCAGACAGAATCACTTGCCATTTAGAGTCAATAGATTGCGAAGCATCACCAACAACCGCCTTATCGATTTCCAGTGCAGTCACACTAATACTACCGCGCCATTTAGCAGCTTCCTCCGCCGCTAAGAGCGTATTGTACCCGAGCCCAAAACATACATCCAGAACAGAGACAGCAGCATTCGCTAACCGCCTCTCCAGCTCTGACGGAACAATATACTTCGCCAAAGCCTCCTCACGCGCGCCCTCAAGCGAATGATAATGCTCCTTAAAATCAGAATTAAAAAAGGTGACAGATCCATCACCAGTAATCTTACTTTTCACGTCATCCCTCACCCTTTGCATGTCCATCAGCTCACTTATATAGCACAAAAGGCACATTAACAGGTTGACGAGACTCTTGTCGATAAATACGCTCCATCTGCCCTGTTTTCTTGAGCATACGGATATTATCAGCTATCCATTTGTAAACAAGCTCATTCGGCATGCGATCATGCCTATAGACAGGCACATCAAAATTTGGCAGATCTGGCATATCCACTATAATGCCTCCATCAATCTATTATATATTCCATCAGGCCCATAACGATCACAGAGTTCATGAAGATCATTGTCGTCAATACAGGAAGGCTTATTCTGCAGTATAGCTACGATATCACTCAAATCTTTAAGTTCACGCTTACTACTGTTCTTCATTGCATGCAATTTCAGCATAATCATATGAGCAAGGCATGGCACATTAAACAGAACATTTCCTATATTCAGCGGCTGGCTTTCCGCAAACAGAGAGTCAAAAGTTGCCGTATCCACCAACAAAAGGTCAACATCAGCGTGATATATTGAAGGGGAAGAATAACGAACGAAGTTCTCAGTTTTTGCGGTTTCCACATAACCAGCTGCTGCTAATACATCATGTAGTATCGACTCTTCGCCACTCACCATCAAACAATCAATATCAACAGTCTGCCGAACAACATCAAATGCCGGCAGAGCCATACCGCCTATTAACAAAACCGAGACACCACGTTCAGCCAATCCTTCTGATATTAATTCCTGTGTAGTTTTCATACTAGTCGTACTATAGCGAGAACAGATAACGCAAACAAGGAGAATATATACCCCGAGAACTGGAATATTAAATATCGTCCTGTAAAACAGCTTTCAATAGCGCAACGCCTTCCCTATCTTACAGCACCATCTTCACACCATCGACCGCGCGTATCGCCTGATCAACTTTCTCCATTATCTCTTTTGAATCAGCAGTAAAACTAAAGTTATATGTTGTATACTTACCTTCCGCCGAACTATTCCCTAGAGAAACCTCAGCAACCACCTTTAAATTACCAAGAACATCCTCAATCAAACCATGAATATCATCACGTTTCTCTGTAATCACCTTAACATGACATACCAGAGGAAACTCCAGCTCCACTCCACACATTTTTTTTGTTTTTTCTTCTGTCATACTTTTTATCTACTACTTTCTACTTTCTTTTAGAACTTGATTTGAGAACAAGGAACACCGATTAACGAATAATGAGGTATTTATTTTTTATCCTGCTACCGGCATTTCGGCTCCGCTCAATGACCTTCTTACTTCTAACATCCCGACACGAGGTCCCTGAGCGGAGCCGAAGGCGTTGCCCTGAGCGGAGCCGAAGGGCCGTATCTATTCATCGTTCCGCACTCCCTTTCCCCCTCTCTCTAATTTTTTCTCCTGAATCCTGTCTTCTGTTTTCTAAAATTCTGCATTGCCAGGCGTACGCGGGAATGCAATCACATCTCTAATATTCTGCATGCCGGTACAGAACTGCACAATACGCTCAAAACCCAGCCCAAACCCTGCATGCGGCACAGAGCCAAACTTCCGTAAATCTCTATACCACCAATAGTCATCACAACTCAATCCAGCCTCTTCTATCCTAGCCGACAACACGTCCAGCCGCTCTTCACGCTGGCTACCACCAATAATCTCTCCAACATGCGGCAACAACACATCCATCGCCGCCACCGTCTTATCATCCTCATTAAGGCGCATATAGAATGACTTTATCCCTTTCGGATAATCAGTAACAGTTACCGGACACTCAAACTTCACCTCTGTCAGATAACGCTCATGTTCCGACTGCAAATCCGCCCCCCACTTCACCGGATACTCAAACGACACCGTAGCCTGTTCCAGTATAGCAATCGCTTCGGTATAAGTTATACGCTTAAACTCACTACCTGCTAATTTCCGTAAACTAGCCAACAACGTTGTATCGATGCGCTTATTAAAAAACTCCAGATCCTCCATACAATTTTCCAAAACATAATTAAAAAGATAACGTAAATAATCCTCCGCCATATCTGCATCATCAGCCAGATCAGCAAATGCCATTTCCGGTTCAACCATCCAGAACTCTGCAAGATGCCTACGCGTATTAGAATTCTCCGCCCTGAAAGTAGGCCCAAACGTATATACATTACCTAACGAGCAAGCAAAACACTCAGCAGCAAGCTGTCCGCTCACGGTTAAACCTGTTTTCTGCCGGAAAAAATCTTTTTCATAATCCGGCTTTTTACCCAACTCAAGCGTTGTCACCTGAAACATCTCTCCGGCACCCTCACAATCACTAGCAGTAATAATAGGAGTATTAATATAATAGAATCCAAGATCATCAAAAAACTTATGCGTCGCCATAGCTAATGCATGCCGAACCCTAGTCACGGCACCAAAAGTATTCGTCCGGGCACGGAGATGCGCAACCTCACGCAACCGTTCAAACGAAACTCTCTGCTTCTGTAACGGATAATCTGTTGGCTCACAAAAACCAAGGACCTTAACTGACACAGCCTGCACCTCCACCGACTGCCCGCCCCCTTGCGATGCAACAACTTTGCCCGTAACAACGATCGAGCTGCCAGGAAAGAGCCTACTTATCTCGCTCTCATAATTAGCCAATGTAGCATCGGCAATAATCTGCAAACTCGCAAAGCAAGAGCCATCATTTAGCTCAATAAAGGAAAATCCACCCTTAGAATCACGCCTAGTGCGAACCCAGCCAGCAACACGAACCTCTCGCTCTTCAACTGGACCATTTAATATACTCTTAATAAACTCACGCTTCATAACTATTTACATCTCCATATCTTCACTTACCGCAATACTCAACTTTACAACCTAAGTTGTCAAATACTTAACCATTAAACAGGCAGTGAATAGTGAATAGTTATTGATTTCCTTCCTTTTTTAATAGTTAGTCATCGCTCCTTTTAATAGCGCACCGTTTTCATCCGTTACCCTTTTCTGAATGCTTGCATGGCGTGCATTTGATTGTCGAGCAAAGCGAGACAAGCAGATAAACGCCATCACCGTAGCGCAGATTCGTGTAATTCGTGCAATTCGTGGCAAAACATCTTTTCAGTAGAGCAGCATCCCCACTTGTACTTTTCTATTTTCTCATTGACAATAAGACCCAACAAATCGTACTTTTTTCGCATTTATTACCCGTGTACCAACCAAACAAGTAAAGATGGATATTTATAATGAACTTTAGTAGAAAAGATACCGATATTTTTGTACCAGACAACACAGCCATGCCAGGTGCCCTAGCCAGAACAACTCACCTCTGCATCGGCGCACATCAAGATGACCAAGAATTTATGGCATACCACGGCATCGCCGCCTGTTTCAATAATCCAAACAGATGGTTTAGTGGAGTCTGCGTAACAAATGGTTCCGGTAGTGCACGTGGCGGTATTTATGAAAAATATAGCGACGAAGAGATGATGGCGATACGAAAACTAGAACAGCGTAAGGCCGCCTTTCTCGGAGAGTACGGTTGCGAAATCCAACTAGCACACCCAAGCTCAACCGTAAAAGATGCAACAAACTCTGACGTTGTTGACGATCTCCGTCAAATACTGGAAATCGCAACACCTGAAGTAGTATACCTACATAATCCTGCCGACAAACATGACACGCACGTAGCATCAATGATGCGCGCTATAACCGCCATACGTAGCTTACCTGCAGAGCAACGCCCAGCCAAAGTATATGGCGCAGAAATATGGCGTTCACTAGACTGGCTTAATGATGAAGATAAAGAAGTGCTTCCTGTTGATAATAATAAAAATCTAGCATCATCACTTTGCGGCATATTCGATTCGCAAATCACCGGCGGCAAACGTTACGACCTAGCAACTATGGGCCGCCAAGCAGCTAACGCAACTTTCTTTTCATCACACGAAACCGACACAAACGATGCGCTCACATGGGCCGTAGACCTAACCCCTCTTATCAACGATGACTCACTATCGGTTACCGACCATATTATATCTTTCATAAAACGCTTCGAAGAAGATGTTACTAACCGTATAAACAACCTTACATAAATAATTTCTAACAACTAATAAAGGATCTTCTCATGGATGTAATCATAAGACCAGACAGCACTACGGCAGCTAAACTTACAGCAAAAATAATTGCTAACCAGATCATCAAAAAGCCTACTTCAGTAATCGGGCTCGCCACTGGCGGAACAATGGAAAGCGTCTACAAAGAGTTGGCGCAGATGCATCGTGACGAAGGCCTGGACTTCTCACAAGTAAGTACATTTAATCTAGATGAATATGTTGGGCTCGCACCTGAAGACGTAGATTCTTATCGCTACTACATGAACCTCCACCTGTTTGATCAGATCAACATCAACAAAGACAACACCTACCTTCCTAATGGAGCAGCAGCAGATCTAGAACAAGAATGCCTAAACTACGAAAATAAGATCAAAGAACTTGGCGGCATAGACCTACAACTTCTAGGTGTGGGGCTGTCCGGACATGTGGGATTCAACGAGCCACTTTCGTCATTTGAATCACTTACAAGAGCGGTCGTTCTAACACCTGTAACCATGGCACAAAATGGTCCACTATTCCCTAACCCAGCCGATATGCCAAAACGCGCAATTACTATGGGTGTCAGAACTATTCTAAATAGCAAATCTTGCCTGCTGCTAGCCACTGGTAAACATAAAGCTGATATCCTTGCTAAATCTATCGAAGGCCCCATGACTGCCATGATTTCAGCGACAGCGCTCCAGATGCACCAGAACTGCAATGTAATTGTTGATGAAGATGCAGCAGCAAAACTTACACAGCAGGAATTTTGCAAACAGGTTTTCAACATCGATCCTGCCTGGGCAATTTATAAATAGCGACAACTAACAGTTACGGCATTTCGGCTCCGCTCAATGACCGTAATGCAGGACAAAAACATTAAACGGAAAAAAGAGATGAAACACGACTTAGCAGCAGTTGCACAAAACTTCGATATGCGTGCCGACTTTATCAGCGCAGAACCATACGGTAGCGGACATATCAACGACACATACGCCGCAACCTACAGCCAGGCAGGCACAAAAGTACGCTATATCCACCAGCGCATCAACCATCTAATATTTAAAGAACCACTCTTATTGATGGAAAACATTGAACGAGTCACATCACACATCAAAAACAGACTTATCGCTAACGGCATGGACGATATCAATCGTCGCACATTAACCTTAGTACCTACACTAAATGGCAAGTCATGCTACATAGATCCTGACGGCAACTACTGGCGTACATATCTATTTGTCGAGAATGCAAAGACATACGACGAGATCACTAGTACTAATCAAGCATTTCAGGCAGCAAAGGCATTTGGTGAGTTCCAAAAACAGCTTGCCGACCTTCCTGGCCCACGCCTACATGATACTATCCCCGGCTTCCATAACACACGGCAACGCTTCGACAACTTAACAAAAGCAATAGAGGCAGATAGTCACAATAGAGCCGCATCTGTAAAAGCCGATATCGAATTTGCCATGCAACGTGAAGCTATGGTTGACATCCTATTAGACCTACAAGCTAAAGGCGAGATCCCTGAGATCATCACCCATAGCGATACGAAACTAAACAACGTTATGCTAGACGATAAGACATCTAAAGGTATCTGCGTAATTGACCTCGACACCGTAATGCCTGGACTATCACTATACGATTTTGGCGATATGGCTCGCACCGCAATGCGTCCGACAGCAGAGGATGAAGTAGATCTATCCAAGGTCGTAGCACAGCTAGACATGTTCAAAGCTCTTGCAGAGGGTTATCTGTCATCTGCTGGTGACATGTTAACCCAAGCAGAAAAAGATCACCTCGCCTTCTCAACACAGCTAATAACATTCGAAATCGGACTACGCTTCCTGACAGATCATCTAGAGGGTGACACATACTTCAAGACACATCGCGATGGACACAACCTGGACCGCGCCCGCGTGCAGTTCAAAATGGTAGAGTCACTAGAAAGTATCGACGATGATATGAACACCATTGTTGCAGAACTTAATTAGTGAATAGTGCAGTTTTCCACCGCAGACCGTAGTACCGTGGACCATTTTTTAAAAATGCCTGCATGGCGTGCATTTGATTATTGAGCAAAGCGAAATAAGCAAATAAACGCCATCACCGCCGAGCAGCATATTTTAATCTGTGTTTATCTGTGTTAATCTGTGGTTAACAATCTTTCAAAGCACACCGCACCGCCGCCACGCCTTAAATCCTGTTCATCCTGTACATCCATGTCAAAACCCATAGCGCACCGTAAAGACGAGAAGCCCGAAGGCACAACCACTATTCACTATTCATTATTCACTGTTAGCTGCTTTTTCTCTCCGGCGGCTCAATAGGTCTAGCGTATGTAGGATATCCCTCTTCCGCACATCCTGCAGGAATAAATTTCCAGCGCTTATAAGCCCACATCCATTTGCTAGGATTCTCACGAATAGCATCCTCTATAAGCTTAACAACTGCCTGCGTAATAACCTCCTGCGTATTCTCGCCAACAAACCCCTCTGGTAGTGGACGAGCAAAGACCTTGTAATGTCCACGTTTATCAGCAATACAGTACAGGAGAGCAACCTGAACATCACCCTTTGTAGCAAGTGCAGCGACTGCTCTACTCACAGGAACTGGTAAGCCAAACATATCAACAAATATACCACCATCTGCAGGAACAACATTCTGATCAATAAGCAATGCAACAACCGTATCACCCTTAAGCGCCTTCATCAACTGCCTGATAGCACCATCTTGATACACAACCTGCTGACCTGTAATCTGGCGCGAACGAGAAACCATACGATTAATAACCGGGTTCCTCAACTCTGCAGCAACACTTAATAAGCCATCCAGATATAGCGCGCCAGCCTGACCTAAAATCTCCCAATTCCCAAAATGTGCTGCAACAGCTACTCCACGCTTACGTGACGCATACAGCTCAGCACTTTCATCAAGCTTGATATATTTCCTTAACCGTCGCTCCGTCTGCACACTAAACCAAAAAACATCTAATGCGGTCAAAAGCATTGTCTGAAAAGACTCAACAGCTATCTGCTCCACCTCTGACTCACTTAACTTATGCTCCTTGTTAAATACCGTCAGAAGATTAGCCATCGCAACATAGCGCTGTCTTTTACTAAGTGCGAAAGCAAGACGCCCCAATAGACGAGAAAGCAGGATAAGTAGAAAACGTGGTATCCAAGGGATAATCAGAAAGGCCAAGAAGGCTGGCACTGACTCAGCAAATACTTTAATTTTACTTCTTTGCTTCATGACTGCAGACTACTTCCTGTTTTGCGATAAAAAATGGTAGGCCGTGACGGGATCGAACCGTCGACCCGTACATTAAAAGTGTACTGCTCTACCTACTGAGCTAACGGCCCCCAAAATCCTTTTCGCAAAGAACGAGGCATGAAACTACCAAATAATAAATTATTGTCAATCATGAATGACATTTTTTTGAAAAAATATATTATCACACCAGTTTTTATCTTTTATTTTTCAATTGATTCAAGCGCCATAGCAGCTGCATTGCGTTCTGCATCCTGCTTGCTACTGCCAACACCATGCCCGACAAGTTTACCATTAACCTCAACTTCAACCGTGAAAACCGACTGATGCGCAGGACCAGACTCATCTATAAGACGATATACAGGACTACTCTTCCAGCGTGCCTGCGAATACTCCTGCAACTCACCTTTAGGATTAGCAGCCCACAAATCATCACCAAGCGCACGTATTAATGCCGGATAAAACTTATCAAAGACCTTCTTGAAACCTTTTAGGCCGCCATCAATATAAACAGCACCAAACACTGCCTCAATCGCATCAGTGAGATTAGATTTTCTTTCACGTCCACCGGAGCGCTCCTCCCCCTTACCGATCATAAGGTACTCACCCAAGCCAATATCACTAGCCAGTGCCGCAAGTGCCTTACCACTGGTAACTCTACTGCGAAGAGTCGTTAAAACACCTTCAGCAGCACCCTGCTTTTCATCATAGAGATAAGCAGCGGTCATGAAGCCCAACACCGAGTCACCAAGAAACTCCAGCCTCTGATTATCAACATTAACTTTCTTATTCTCAAATCGACAAGAACGATGAGTCAAAGCCATCTGTAACAATTCCTTATCACGGAACCTATATCCCAGCTTCTTTTCCAACTGCTTTATCGGATCTTTTGATTTCCCAAGCATATTTACTCCTTTTCACCCTTCACCATTTTCAAATCACCCTTTTTCCTTTTTAAATAGCGCACCATGAAAATAGTCCACAGTTATCAGTAAAAAACTTTTCACAACCGTTCGTTTCACTCACTTGAGTTAGGGAGACAAACCGAGCAAAAACAATACTATTATTTCCCCTAGTCATACAAACTTCCCCTTCTCAGCCGCAGGCCCTCTAGCGTAGCGATTGTAAAATCTTTTCATAGCGCATTTTTTACTTTTCCCTTTACCCTTCAGTCTTCATCGTTCAAAATCACGCTCTCGGATGAAAATCAGAATGCACCGACCGCAACCGGCCCTGATCCACATGCGTATATATCTGTGTTGTAGAAATATCAGAATGACCTAACATTTCCTGAATAACCCGTAACGGCGCACCATTAGCCAATAGATGACTAGCAAATGAATGACGTAAAGTATGTGGCGACACATTTTTAGTTATCCCAGCACTTAACGCATACTTCTTTATATTTTTCCAGATCCCTTTACGAGAAAACTTGGTCCCTCGATAGGTAAGAAAAAGAGTACGCTCGTAAGGATCTTTCACAAACTTATCTCTGAACTCTACTATATATCGGTGTAAACTGTCACTAGCCTTACTTCCAAACGGGATAACTCGTTCCTTCATCCCTTTACCCATACAACGCAGATATCCTTCATCAAAATGCAAATCCTCTAACTGCAACTCCGCAACCTCCGATACACGTAAGCCTGTAGCATACATCAACTCCAGCATTGCTTTATCACGTACAGCAATCCGATCATTACCCACAGGCACAGCAAGCAGACGATCAACCTCTGTAGCAGATAATACCCCTGGCAGGACTCGCCATAGATGCGGTGAATCCATCACATCAGTCACATTCTTATCCAACATGTTTTCTCGTTGCATATAGCGAAAAAACATCTTGATCGCAACCAATCGACGAGAAATGGAGTTTACAGCAAGCCCACGTTCCTTCTCATCCATCATATAATCAAGCACATGCTGACGCGTAACGTCATTAAAGCTAGATACATTATGAGCATCAAGAAAAGCACAGAAACTTACAAGATCAGACTGATAAGCCTCGCGCGTATTCGGACTCAACCCCAACTCAAGGGAAATATAATCAAGAAATTGATTTATAAGAATATTCATACTTAGTAATCGCCTATCTCCGAGAGGCGATACCCACATCGGCGCTACCTCTCGGAGATAGGTAGCTACCTACAACTCTCCGGCAAAGCTGCCTTTGCCTTTTTATCAGCAGGAATCTCATTTGCAGCAAACCCAACCTCAGCAATATAAAACTCTATATTCTTCATCGAAAGCAAGGTACTCTGATACGGTACCAGCACAACCTTCTCCTGCAAGTCGATCTCTATCAACCTACCCTCTACACCAGAAACTTTTTTGAGCGCAGTTTTTATGCGATCGGCACAGGCCTGATTTTTCATATCAGGCACACTAACCCACGCTGTACGAATATCGCTCTGACGACAAGACACAGACATAACAAGAACAGCCGCCAACATTAATAGTAGTAAATTTTTCATGGCAAAAGATTAGCAAAAACCAACAATAGAAGTACAGCGAAAAGATAATGAACTAAAAAACAGTGAACAACTAATAGTGAATAGTGAATAGTTATTGATTTCCTGCTTTTTTAATAGTTAGTCATTATCTTATTTCATCCCGCACCGTTTTTCCCTATTTACCCTTTCCAGAATGCCTGCATGGCGTGCATTTGATTGTCGAGCCTTCGAGACAAGCAAATAAACGCCATCACTGTAGATCCGCCTTCTCCCGCAACTGCGCGGATACGGCGCGACATGGCAGATTCGTGTAATTCGTGTCATTCGTGGTAAAATATCTTTTCAGTAGCGCACCACCGTAGAGCAATAAATGATTCTGTCGACAATGATTCTGCCGTGCCTTTTAATAGCGCACCGTTTCCACCCTTTCCCCTCTCCTGAATGCCTGCATGGCGTGCATTTGATTGTCGAGCCTTCGAGACAAGCAAATAAACGCCATCACTGTAGAGCAGATTCGTGTAATTCGTGTCATTCGTGGTAAAACATCTTTTCAGTATAGCACCACCGTAGAGCAGTACATGATTCTGTCGACAATGATTCTGCCGTGCCTTTTAATAGCGCACCGTTTCGCGCCCTTCGCGTATTTCGTAGTAATCCCTGCATAGCGCCGTTTTCACCATTTTCACACTTGCGACCACGTCATACCCTTGTTACAGTGTATCCAATATTCTAAATCAACAAAAAGGAATCAGCCAATGAGAAGTGATGAAGTCAATAAAGGTGTTCAACGCGCACCACACCGTAGCCTAATGCGTGCAACAGGACTCAAAACAGAAGATTTCAAAAAACCATATATTGGAGTCTGTAATTCCTTCAATCAGGTTATTCCAGGTCATGTCCATCTTGATAAGGTCTCAAAATATATCAAAGACTACATCCGCAAGGCTGGCGGTGTTCCTGTCGAGTTTAACGTTATTGGCATCTGTGACGGCATAGCTATGGGACATAAGGGAATGAAATACTCACTACCTAGCCGTGAGATCATAGCCGATAGTGTTGAATCAATGGCAAACGCACACTGCTTTGATGCGCTTGTATGCATCCCAAATTGCGACAAAATTGTTCCAGGCATGCTCATGGGTGCATTACGCGCAAACATACCTACGCTCATGATGAGCGGTGGACCAATGGCCGCCGGTCATACTGCTGATGGCAAAGTCTGCGATCTAGTCAGTGTCTTTGAAGGCGTTGCCGCTCATGAGAACGGCAAAATGGATGATGCCACACTACAAGAACTAGAAGAGTGTGCCTGCCCAGGACCTGGTTCCTGCTCAGGAATGTTCACAGCAAACTCCATGAACTGCCTATGTGAAGCAATAGGAATAGCCCTACCAGGTAACGGCACCACCCTAGCAATGGATCCAGCAAGAAAGGCTATCTATCGCCGTGGCGCCAAACGCATCGTGGAGATGGCAATAGAAGAAGGGCCATGCCCCCGCGACATAGTTACTAAAGCATCAATCGACAATGCATTCCTGCTTGATATGGCAATGGGTGGCAGCACCAACACAGTACTGCACACACTCGCTATCGCGCATGAAGCTGGTGTAGCATATGATATGGAGCGTATAAATCAGCTTTCAGCAAAATGCCCAAACATCTGTAAAGTATCACCAAGCTCAGACATCCATATCGAAGATGTCTACAACGCTGGCGGCATAAGCGCCATAATCAATCGCCTTGGCGAGATAAAAGGACTACTTAATCGCGACTGCCCAACAGTAACGGGCAAAACCATCTGGCAAAATGTAAGCCGCGCTAAAGTTAAAGATGATCAGATAATACGAACTATTGAAAATGCCCACTCACAAGATGGTGGCCTGACAATCTTACGTGGCAACCTATGCGAAGAAGGCTCAGTAGTCAAGAAGGCCGGTGTTACAGCAAATATGCTTGTCTTTGAAGGTAAAGCCATCATCTACAACTCACAAGAAGATGCATGTGAAGGAATCCTTGCAGGTAAAGTAGAAGCTGGTCACGTTGTAGTTATCCGCTACGAAGGGCCAAAAGGCGGCCCAGGTATGCAAGAAATGCTCGCACCCACATCCTACATCATGGGACAAGGTTTAGGCGAAAGCGTCGCTCTTATAACTGATGGGAGATTCTCCGGCGGAACACACGGCGCATGTATTGGTCATATCTCGCCTGAAGCAGCAGAAGGCGGCCTCATCGCACTACTAAAAGATGGGGACACCATTAAGATAGATATCCCTAACCACTCACTGGAAGCTGTTCTAACGCAAGAAGAGATAGAAGAACGACGTAGCACTCTACCACCATTCGAACAGAAAATCACAACTGGATATCTCGCACGTTACGCAAAAATGGTCAAAAACGCTGGCACAGGAGCTATCGTCGAATAAAAGATGAAAAAAGTATCATTCAAAACTATCGGCTGTCGGCTTAACAAAGCAGAAACAGCCAAGATACGTGCACAGTTTATAGCAGATGGATATGAAGTTGTTCCATTTAAAGATGATGCAGATGTCTGCATCATCCACACCTGTACCATCACCGGCATGGCAGAAAAAGAATGCATACGACTTGCACGAAGCATTAAACGCCGCAATCCGTCTACCTTTGTTGTGATGGCTGGTTGCGCCGCAGAAGTAGAACAAAAACGACTCAAAACAGAATCGGGTGCCGACCTAATTGCTGGCCAAGAGACAAAATATAATCTGCCAGCAATTGTAGATGAATCACTCTCTTTCACCCCTGCACATAAAACCGACGCCAACATACCCACAGTACCGATATTCGACACCACTAGAGCATGGCTAAAGATCCAAGACGGCTGTAGTTTTAAATGCGCCTACTGCATTGTCCCGCTAACAAGAGGACCATCACGCTCGCTACCATTCTCTGATATCATGGCCGAAGCTAATGCATTTGCCGATAATGGCTTCAAAGAGATCGTCATCACAGGCGTCAATATCGGTTGCTACCGTGACAACAATAGAAGACTCGTAGATATCATAAAAGCACTAGAACAGATCGATCAGATAGAGCGTATACGAATCAGCTCTATCGAGATCACTACTGCAGAGCGATCCATCATTGAATATATGGCAGAATCAAAAAAACTATGTAACTTCCTGCATCTTCCCCTACAGACTGGCGACAACCGCCTCCTCCAAGCTATGGGCCGCCACTATAATGCAGATGAATATCGAGATCTGATTAACTTTGTCACCGACACAATCCCCGACATAGGACTTGGTACAGATATTATAACAGGACTACCCGGCGAAGATGAACAAGCATTCGAAAACACTTTTCAGCTCATACAAGACCTTCCATTCAGCAACCTGCACGTCTTTCCCTACAGCATACGCGCCAACACTAGAGCTGCCGATATGGACAACCATATCCCATACAAAATCGCAAAACAACGGACAGAGCAACTAATAGATCTAGGTAAACAAAAAAGTGAAGAGTTCGCCAAATCATTTATCGGCAAAGAAGTAACAATCTTAACAGAGAAGATAAAAAAAGATGGCAGCGCCCCCGGCTGGACCGAACAATATGTAGCAGCAAGAGTAGATCAGCCCAACCTAAAAGCAAATCGGATAATGACCTTCACACCAACCGCATACGAAAACGGAAAACTTATTTAGTGAACAACTAATGATGCTCCTCGGGGCAAGCCCCGAAGGTATCTATTTACTGTAGGGCTGGAACGGCCCGCCTGCATCGCTTTGCGAAGCAATGCGGGCAGGTTGAGCTTGCGAAACCTTCCCGCCGGGCCTGGCTGGAAGGCATCGTACCTCAGCCGTTCCAGCCCTACAATTCATAACGCAGCAAGCTGCGGGGTATTAACCCCTCGGCTTCGCATAAATAATGAATAGTGAATAGTTGTTGCAGCAGCAGGCGGGTCATAATCATAATCATAATCCTAATCAAAACTGAATAGAGATCTTGCATCAACAGCCCAATCGCTATCTACACTTCGATATTGCATAAGATCAGACAGCAGAACATAAAGAACTAAATCAATCGATTACGAGCACGAGTACTACCTGCCCGCAGTATCTGCGACACGGTCGCAGCAGGCGGGTTAGGACTAGGATACTACATCCTCGTATTCATAATAATTGTCATTAAAGTGACAATGCAATCACTATTCATTATTAGTTTTTCGTTATTCACTTTTAAAGCTTGCGTAAGTCACTGATATGGTGTCAAATACACAGCTGATTGAAAAATTTAACTCTCCCCGTTTTAACAACTTTATAGATTGAGGAAAACAATGACTAAGAACGATATCGTATCAAAAATATCTGAAGAAACTGGAATTATTAAAGAAGATGTGTATGCCGTTGTGCAGAAAACTCTTGATCATATTACTGCTGCCCTAGAAAAAGGTGACAATATAGAGTTCCGTGATTTTGGTGTCTTCGAAGTATGCGTCCGTAAAGCACGTATTGGCCGCAACCCAAGCAAGCCAACAGAAACCTTCCAGATTCCTGAACGCAAAGTTGTTAAGTTCAAGGCTGGTAAAAAAATGAGAGAAAAAGTAGTCAACAGCTAATAAACAATAGTGTTAAGTTTTAGGTGTTAGGTTTTAAGTTAAGTGGATCTCTAGGGCATTTAATAAATATTGTAAAAATCAACCAATAACTAATCATGATAAATTCAGCAATTTCATTTAATCCACCACGCGGCATGCGCGACTTCTACCCTGAAGATATGCTGTTACGTAACCTCATATTTGATGCATGGCGAACTGCTGCGAAAAACTACGGTTTCTCACAATACGACGCTTGCGTAGTGGAGTCCTTAGAATTACTAAAACGTAAGGCCGGCGAAGAGATCACCGACCAGATATATGCGTTCAAAGATAAAAGCAATCGCGACCTTGCTCTCCGCCCAGAGATGACTCCCACTCTAGCCCGTATGATCGCAGCTAAACAGGGCTCACTAACATTTCCTGTCAAATGGTTCACTATTGCGCAATGTTTCCGCTACGAACGAACAACCCGCGGTCGCAAAAGAGAACATTATCAACTTAACCTTGATATCGTAGGAGAACCATCAATCCTCGCCGAAGTAGAAATCATTGCAACAGCAATAAAGTCTATGGAAGCAATGGGGCTAGAAAAAAGTGATATTATTATAGATTTCAGTAGCCGTGCACTACTTTCCGATATCCTTATCAACCTCGGCATTGCAGAGCCGGAACATGCAGCAGCATTTGTTGCGCTAGATAAACGTGGCAAGATCACTGATGATGCCATCAGGATAATTTTATCCGAGCATGGACTAACAGATGATACTACAGACAAAATCTTCAGCGCACTAGAGATCAAATCGCTTTCCGATGTCGAAAAATTAGTTCCAAAAGAGACAGAATCACTCAAAGAGCTACTCAATTTCATCGACCTTCTTAAGGCATACGACATCGACAGCTGCATGAACTTCAACATCTCCGTCATTCGTGGCCTAGCATACTACACAGGTATTGTATTTGAAGCATTTGATGCTGACCGCACACTTCGCGCAATCTTTGGTGGTGGGCGTTATGATAATCTACTCTCGTCAATTGGCGGCAAACCAGCCACAGCAGTTGGTCTCGGATTTGGTGATGTAGTTATTGGTGAACTCCTTAACATGAAACAGAATATAACTATTCCAAAAAGCCAAGGTGGCACAGCTGTTGGGTATATGCAACAAGAACAGCAGAATACAGCAATTCAAGCCGCAAACAAGCTACGAGCCGATGGTGTCAACACCGACCTTGCTCTCACCGCCGAGAAAGCAAAGAAATTCTTCTCACGATGCAATAAAGCTGGCTTTGAAGAGGCCGTATATATCGGCCCTGATGATGTTGACTCAAACGAAATACGCATCAAAAACCTGAGCACCCGTGAAGAACGAATATATAGTGAATAATACTCCTCGGGGCGAGCCCCGAAGGTATCTATTTACTGTAGGGCTGGAACGGTTGAGCTTGCGAAACCTTCCCGCCGGACCTGGCTGGAAGGCATCGTACCTCAGCCGTTCCAGCCCTACAATTCATGACGCCGCAAGCTGCGGGGTATTAAACCCTCAGCTTCCCAATAACTAATAGTGAATAATGAATAGTTGAGGAACCAGCAAAACAATTGTCATTAA
>DAOVUR010000104.1 GCA_030632465.1 bacterium
ATTCCAGTTGTACTTTAAATAATCAACTCTTATTTTTTTACCTGTAGAAGTAATAGCAGCTTTT
This sequence comes from bacterium, assembly GCA_030632465.1. GTDB lineage: Bacteria > Verrucomicrobiota > Kiritimatiellia > UBA8416 > CAMZLY01 > CAMZLY01. Next base: position 65 of record DAOVUR010000104.1, read on the forward strand.
GTTTCTGGTGTTGCATACTTAGCAACAAAATCAGCTACCGCCTGCTTTCCTTCCTCGGTAAAGTCGGCGGTAAACCAACTAAAAATCTTGATTAAATGCAAGTTTTTCTTTGTTTTATTATTCAGTGACTTTTCCGTAGTGATGCGCACATGTTTTTGTGACTGCAGGTTCATAGGTGTGATAATATAAAGATTTGCTAGGAATGCACGAATAAACTTTTAAAGAACTATGATTATTGTAGTATAAACAGAGAGTAATTTAGGAATATTCTGCATGGTGCAGATGATTATGAGTTTTTAGTTATATGAGAATTGTTACAAGACATCTTTTACACGAGTTTCTTTTAAACTTGTTCTATTGTGTGGCCGCATTTTTGACTATGTTTATCCTGATAGATATATTTGCGCATATATCAGATCTGGTTTCATCAGGTGTAGTATTTAGTAAGTTGCTGTTATATTACGGTAGTATTATTCTGGAGGCGCTAGATAGCCTTTTGCCGGCGGCACTTTTAATGTCGACACTATATACGTTTTGGCAACTTAGCCGTAGCAATGAGGTTACGGCAATGCGCGCTAGTGGTATCAGTATTTTTCAGATTATGTTGCCATTTATTTTAGTAGGTCTATTTTTCTCGGTAACAACTTTGGTTATTAAGGAGACTGTTACGCCAAAAGCTGTTTTTTGGGCTGATGCATTTAAGAAGAATGATTTTAAACCGTTGGATAAAGTACTTTATGGTAATCAGGCATTTGTAAACAGTAGGGATGGTCGGGTGTGGCAGATTACGGAGTTTGATTTAAAGAAGCCTAACTATCTAAAAGGAGTGAAGATCACCACGGAACGTCCGGATGGATCGTCTATATATGATATTAATGCGGTTGAGGGTTTTTATATGGATAAGCAGTGGTGGCTTACTGGTGTCCAGGTTCAGAATTATGATAAGAACAACAATCCGATAGGGAAGTTGATTCCGATAAAGTCTGATCCAGATAATATTAGGCAGTTTTCTGAGTTGACTGAAGAGGCGGCGGTCTTTTCTACGGGGGTGAAAGGTTGGGAGAATTTCTCTGCACGAGATATTATTAGATATATGAAATATAATCCCAATATGTCGGATGTGAATCGTGCATCAAGAACGTTTGACATTCATACTCGTCTGGCTATGCCGTGGGGCTGCTTGATTGTGGTAATTTTAGGGATTCCCACAGGAGTGCAGGGTGGACGACGTAATGCGCTAACAGGGATTATTATGGCTATTGGGCTTTTCTTCTCATTTTATGCATTTTCTCAGGTAGGAATATTTTTAGGTAAACGGGAGATTGTTTCTCCTGTTGTTGGTGCTTGGTTACCAAATATAGTATTTTTCTGTTTCGGTACGGTTATGGTTTGGCGTGCGAGGTAGTTAATGGTTGTGGCTTATTCAATAATCAGGAGGTAATGCATTATGGTTGTTAAAGAGTTGTTAGCAAAAGCAGTTGAGCGAGGTAGTTCTGATATTCATCTGAAGGTAGATAGTTCTCCTTTTTTCAGAATTCATAGTAAGTTGACTGAAAGTGGGTTTGAGGTGCTTGATGCTCATGCGATGCAGAGTGCTATTGAAGATATTATCCCAGCTCGTTTGGTGAAGCAGTTCGAAGAGGAACATGAGGCAGATTTTTCAATCGAAGAAGAGGGTATAGGCAGGTTCAGGGTAAACATGTTTTATGCGCAAGGTGCACCATCGGTGGTTATGCGTCATGTTAAGAATGATATACCTGATTTTGCTGATTTAAGGCTTCCGCCTAGTATGAGTGAATTTTCGGACTATCATCGCGGGATCATTATTCTTTCTGGTACTACGGGTAGTGGTAAGTCTAGTACATTGGCGGCTATTATTGGTGAGATGAATCGTACTAGTAGTAGAAGAATTATTTCGCTTGAAGATCCAGTGGAGTATCGTTTTACTGATGATCAATCCTTTATATCTCAGCGTGAGGTAGGCTTGGATACGCCTAGTTATGAGTCAGCCTTAAAGCACGTCTTGCGTCAGGATCCTGATGTTATTATGATTGGTGAAATGCGTGATCAGTTGACTATTCGTACTGCGCTACTTGCTGCTGAAACTGGCCATCTTGTTTTGTCTACGTTGCATGCATCTGGTAGCTCCATTGCTATACCTAGAATGTTGGATGTGTTTCCTGCGGAAGAACAGGATCAGATTCGTATGGGACTTGCTGGCACACCGCTGGCAATTATCTGCCAGAGATTGGTTCCTTGCATAACAGGTGGAGTTGTTCCGGCTATTGAGATCATGAAAAGCACACCTACTGTTAAGAAGATGCTGGAAAAGAATGAGGTTGATTCGCTCTATTCTGCTATTGAGACAGGGGAGCCAGAGGGCATGATAACATTTAATCAGTCGCTCTATAACTTGATCAAAAGTGGTCTTATTACGGAAGCAGATGGCTTAGCATATGCAACAAATGCAGAATCGTTGATTATGAACCTCAAGGGTATTTTCCTTAATGATAGTACTCGTATTCTTGGCGGTTAGGTTAATTGAAAAAGTAAAAATTGATAGTTGAAAGTGTAAATCTAGTGGTGACCATTTCAGTATTTAAAAAAACACAATATATGTTTGAGTATGTAGCATTGGCTTTTGCATTATTTATTTTTGATGCATTGCCGTTAAAGGTGGCAGAGTCCACAGCTCTCTTCTTTGCTGATCAATATTATCGTTTTAATAAGAGACGTAGGTTAATCGCACAGGCAAACATCAAGCGCAGCGGTATTGCTAGTGAGCCTAAAGATATTGATCGTATTGCGCGTGACTCATTCCGTAATTTTGGATTAGTAGCTGTGGAGTCGTTAAAGTTCCAGAAGTATATTACAGCTGATAACTGGCGTGAGCGTGTCGAGGTTGATGTTGGGCAGGATGTATTGGATATACTTGCAAATGATAAACAGGGAATCGTTCTGGTCTCTGCGCATCTGGGCAACTGGGAGGTTGCTGGAAAAATACTTTCGTTTCTTAAACCAGTGTCGGCCATTGCAAGAAAGATGAATAATCCGTATGCAAACAAGATTATGGATGAGCGTAATAAAGGTAATCGAGTTAAGCTTATACCTAAACATGGTGCGGGAGCGTTAACCTTTTTGCGTGAAATTCGGCGTGGTAATGCGCTTACATTACTAGTAGATCAACATGCCCGCAGTGGTGGTGTTATGGTTGATTTCTTCGGTATCCCTGCGTCTACATATCCTACGCCAGCTTTTTTGCATTTACGAACTAAAGCTCCGCTTATATTTGGTTATTGCGTTAGAACAGGTCCTATGCGCTATAAGGTTGCAGCTGTTGATCTTAGTCACTTGCCTGTTACTGGGGATCGTGATGGAGATGTGAATATTATTATTACCGCTCTTAATATGGAGCTTGAGAAGGCGGTTAGGCAGAATCCTGGTCAGTACTTATGGGCGCATCGGCGGTGGCGCGACCAGAGTAATGGTTAGGATTAGGGAACTAATGCGTGGGGAAATGGTTGTGTTTTAAGGATGTTTTTAGTATTACGTATGTTTGAATTCAGTAGTAGTTAAAAAGAATATATATTATGAAACAGAAAATAATAGAGAAGATTAATGACCGATCAGCAGTGATTGGTGTTGTTGGGCTTGGTTATGTTGGTTTGCCGCTGATGATAGAGTTCGGTCGTGCAGGATTCTCAGTGCTTGGGTTTGATGTGGATTCCAGTAAGATTGATAGACTGAAATCAGGCGAGTCGTATATCCGTCATATTAGCGCAGATGCTGTAGCTTCTATTTTTGTTGATGCTGAGAAGAAGGCTGATGCAACTGTTGATTTCGCTCGTATTGCAGAGTGTGATGCGATTCTTATATGTGTGCCGACACCGTTAACTAAGCATCGTGATCCTGATCTCAGTTATATCGAGAGTACTGCACGGGCTATGGCTCCGGCAATGCGCGCAGAGCAGTTGGTTGCCCTTGAATCTACTACTTACCCCGGAACGACTGAAGATGTGATGGTTCCTATTTTGGAAGAAGGGTCAGGCTTAAAGGCTGGTAAAGATTTCTTTGTTGCATATTCTCCAGAGCGTGAAGATCCCAATAATAACGATTATGGAACTTCTACTATACCGAAGGTTGTCGGCGGACTTAATGATGATTCGTTGAAAGTTGCACAAGCCTTATACAATACGGTGATATGTAAGACCGTGCCGGTTTCATCGTGTCGTGCTGCAGAGGCAACAAAGTTGATGGAAAATATTTTTCGGTCAGTTAATATTGCACTGGTTAATGAGCTTAAGGTCGTTTTTAATGAGATGGATATTGATATATGGGAGGTCGTGAAAGCTGCAAGCACTAAGCCGTTTGGGTTCATGCCATTCTATCCAGGGCCAGGGCTTGGTGGGCACTGTATTCCTATTGATCCATTCTACTTGACGTGGAAAGCGCGTGAGTATGGGGTTGCAACAAGATTTATTGAGTTAGCAGGAGAGGTCAATACTGCGATGCCAGATTATGTGGTGCAGCGTACTATATTGGCTCTTAATGATCAGGGTAAAGCTGTAAAGAACAGTAAGATTCTTTTGATTGGCTTAGCATATAAAAAGAATGTTGATGATGATCGTGAGAGTCCGACATATATCTTATGGAAGGATTTAATCTCTAAGGGAGCTAATGTTTCGTACTATGATCCGTACTGCCCGGTTATAAAGCCATCTAGAGAACATTCCGATCTTGCAGGTGCAGAAAGTGTAGAGTGGGATTCCATAGCGGCTGTTAAATATGATGTTGCGATAATTTCAACTGCACACGACTCAGTTGATCATGATAAACTTGCTGGACTCATTCCGTTAGTGATTGATACAAGAGGAGTTTGTGGAGCTGCCGATAATGTGGTTAAGGCTTAGAAAAATAATTACGAATTATGAATTACAAATTACGGAAAAATAAGATTTTGCTACTTAAAAGATTAGGATTACGATTAGAACTGTAGTGGTGTCGTAAGATAATATAGAGAGAAATATGAAGATTTTAGTTACTGGTAGTGCCGGCTTTATTGGGTATCATTTGACCACATCGCTTTTGGCTGATGGGCATGATGTTGTTGGTTATGATAACTTTAATGATTACTATTCGGTACAGTTAAAATGCGATCGTACAGCAGTGCTTCTTAAGCATGATAAGTTTACGCTGATTGAAGCTGATCTATGCGATTACGAAAGGCTGCAGAAATGCTTTGAAGAGAATCAGTTTGATTTAGTGTGTCATCTGGCTGCGCAGGCTGGGGTTCGTTATTCCATAACACATCCGTTTGTTTATCAAAAAGCAAATCTAGAAAGTTTTCTGAATATCCTGGAGGCTTGTCGCCATGCTGAAGTAGGCAGACTGGTTTATGCATCTAGTTCTAGCGTCTATGGTGGTAATAAGAAGTTGCCGTTCAGCGAGAAGGATAGCGTGGATTCACCTATAAGCCTTTATGCTGCCACAAAGAAAGCTAATGAACTTATGGCGCACACATATTCTCATCTTTATAATCTTCAGACGGTAGGGCTGAGATTCTTTACTGTGTATGGTCCTTGGGGAAGACCTGATATGGCGATGTGGCTATTTACTAAGGCGATGTTGGCGGGTGAACCGATAAAGGTTTTTAATCATGGTAAGATGCAACGAGATTTCACATTTGTTGCCGATATTATTGCTGGCGTGAAAGGTTCATTATTTTCTGATGGGCTGGATCAATATGAGATATTTAATTTAGGTAATCATCAGTCGGAAAATCTGATGGAGATGATTAATACGATTGCCGCAGAGCTTGATGTTGAGCCTAAGATGGAGATGATGCCGATGCAACCTGGTGATGTGGCGGCAACATTTGCGGATATTGATGCCGCGCGCGCCAAGTTGGGTTATGAGCCAACGACCCCTATAGCAAATGGAATTCCTGAGTTTGTGAAATGGTATAAAGAATACCATAAATAAATTACGAATTAAAATAGGTCTTCTTCGTCATTAGCGGTTTCATTGTCGCTAAAAGGTTCGGCGACAACGGTGTCACCTTTTTTCACAAGAATCTCGATTTTGCGTTCTACTTCATTGAGTGTTTTAGAACATGATTTTATAAGGTTCTGGCCTTCCTCGAAGCGGGTAATCATTTGTTCGAGACTTAATTCGCCACCTTCCATATCGGCAACAATTTTTTCAAGTCGCGCCATGGCTTCTTCAAATCCTGGCTCTTTATTTTTAGCAGTTGTCATTGTGATGCTCCTGAGTTCTGAATTAATTAAATTTATTTCTATATGGTTGAATATGGCAGAAAATAGAGTTGCACGCAAGTGTATCACTCTTGACTTATTATGTTTCTTGCATAAACTGCTTTGATGTACGTGGTTTAATGTGAATATTTTAGAGGTAATTTATGAGTAATAGAGTCGTAGTTGATGCTGTTGTAGGTGTGGATGAACTTCAGGAAATTGAAGAGTTCTGTTCTCAATCATGTGAGCTGTCTGACATTGTAAAGTTTATTGGTGATGAGTTTTCGATCAAGGTCTCAACGGATAAAGATATAGTAGAAGGTTTTATTGCTGATAGCTCTAATCTGCCGGGAGCGGCATTGGCTGTAGCAAGGCCAGTTACAGAATGGGAATGCGCTATACTCTTGAATGTATTTTTTAATGCCAAGATTCCTTATACAATTTCCAGTGGGAAATCCAACCTTACAGGCAGTGCTACTCCGCCAGAAGGCGTTATTATATCTTTAAG
>DAOVUR010000002.1 GCA_030632465.1 bacterium
AGCTAACTGTGGCTGGATCTCTCTTGGCAATACCCCAACAAATGGCTGGCATTACAGTAATGCTGCAGATGACGACTGGGGTGTGAACCACGATGGTGCTGGCTTGCTTACTGGTTACGCCTACGGTGCTAATATTGGCTGGATAAATTTTGAGCAGACTTATGGACAACCGCAGGTAGACTTAATAAATGGTAAGTTGAGTGGATCTGTCTGGAGTGCTAATACGGGCTGGATCTCGCTTAATAATGTGGAGGCGTATGTGCAGACTGACCGACTGGATACAGGTCCAGATAGTGATGGCGATGGTATCCCTGATGCATGGGAGTATAAGATGTACGGTAAAATATCTACACTAGACGCGACAGGCAACTATGATCATGATGGTGCAACTGATCTACAAGAGTATATCGCAGATACTGATCCTGATGATAATACAGATTTTCTGGCGATCACACTTGAGGTGACTGGCGAGACAAATAGTGTATCTTGGTCAACACATCCTACCCGCCATTATCGTTTGCAAAGCAATGATGATCTGCTTGATGGTGAATGGACAAATGACGTATCAGGGTTATTGATTCCTGCTATGGGTACATTGACGGTTCATGATAAGTCTGCCACTAATGTTCCATCTATGTTTTATCGCGTTAAAGCTATTCGTCCGCTGAGCGAATAGAAGCAGCAGCGTCAAATATATCCAAAACGGAAATGTGGCTTTAGCCGCGTTATGATTACGGGAGTAAAGTCTCGTTTCCGAAGGAATCCATATTTTATTCTGTGTTTTCAGTGTCTTCCGTGATTAACTCCTTTTTATGCAATCAACAAGAATAGATATCGCTATACCAGTAATGGACGAAGTTGAGACGTTGCCGCGGACCTTAGACGCGTTAGCGGCACAGGATTATACTAATTTTACAGTCTGGCTCTGTGTAAATCAGCCGGAAGCATGGTGGGATGATTCTGGGAAGATTAGAGTATGTGAAGCTAACGCCAAGACGCTCGCCTATCTATCTGATTTTACGGCAATCCCGATTCGCGTAATTGATCATAGTAGTCGTGGTAAAGGCTGGTTGCCCAAAAAAGGTGGAGTAGGGCGTGCGCGTAAAACTGTTATGGATGCAATATGCGCCGAAGCTGATGATAGTGATATAATTGTCAGCCTAGATGCCGATACTTTAGTAGATAGAGACTATCTATCAACAGTTGCCGCGGTCTTTGTTGATGCAGATAAAGATGCTGCGATCTCTATTCCGTATTTTCATCGACTGACTGGTGATGAACCGATCGCTCGTGTAATGTTACGTTATGAGATATATCTACGCTACTATGCTATTAATCTGTGGCGCATAGGTTCACCATATTGCTACACAGCTTTAGGCTCGGCAATGGCGTTTAGAATATTTGCCTACAAAAAATGTGGCGGTATGCCACCACGTGAAAGCGGTGAGGATTTCTATATGCTCCAGAAACTGCAGAAAACTTGTACGCTACTGCACTGGTCTTCGTCGCGCGTATATCCAGCGGCCAGAGTTTCTGATCGAGTCGCTTTTGGGACAGGCGCAGCTTTAACCAAAGGATTGAATTCAGACTGGGGATCATATCCAATATGCAGTACGGATAGGTTTGATAATATTGGCAAGACAATAGCCAGTTTTCCTGAACTGTTTAATAAGGATATAGATACGCCGCTTTCATCATTTCTGAGTCAGCAGTTAAATAGTAATGATCTATGGGGATCATTAAGGAAGAATCATCCTAATAAAGAGAGGTTTATTCGCGCTTGCCATGAACGTCTCGATGGACTTAGAATATTCCAATATTTAAGAGCGGAAAAGAATGATACTCCATTTGCCGCCGAACATAATTTAACAAGTGGACTGCAGAGATATTATAACGAATGGATTGTGGCCGCCACGGAGAATGTTAAGTCGCTTATTGGTGATGGTGCAAGCGAGTGGAGCTTTGCGACGGCAGATATAGAGAAGCTCGATGCGGTACGGGTGATATTGAGTGAGATTGAGGATGAGTACCGAAAAAGGGATTACAACGAGAACGCGGAGAGCGGAACAATGAAGACGGAAGTAAACGAAAAAACGGTGCACTCTGAAAAGGTGGTGGCAACGAATGAGGAACCCCGCGAATAAAAGGGAAGACGGTGCGCTATAAAGAAGGGTAACTACGAAATACGCGAAGGGCGCGAAAACGGTGCGCTATAAAGGGATAAATGAGGGATGTTTTAATAGGTGAGTAGAATGAAAAAGTTTATTACGCAGAAAAATATTAATTATGCAGTGGTGACTATTTGTATATTGGGCATAGCTCTATTTGCTGGCTCAATATTGCATGCAGCCTTATCGGCATTTTATTCACGTAATTTTCTGATGTCCGATTATGGTGTCTATACTAATACGATCTGGAACCTTTCTCATTTTAATGGTTTTGCCTTTCTTATTGATCATAGCTATCTGAAAACACATCTATCTTTTTCGTTGGCACTGCTTGCGCCACTATTCTGGATATTCGATTCGCCATTGACACTACTTGTTGCGCAATGGCTTATGATGATTGCTGGTGCAGCTATCCTTGTGCGGTTGGCTAGGAGGTGCAATATTCCCTATGTGTTGTCACTACCTGTAGCATTTCTCTTTATTGCCTATCCATTTATGCAGAGCGTTATGTTGAGCGAGTTCCATGGTGTATCGCTTTATTTAATTCTTATCCCCTGGCTGATTTATTGTCTTGAGACAAAGAAGAAGTTGGCAATTATTCCGTTTGTGATGATTCTTGGGCTTAGGGAAGATGCGGGCTTTATGTTGCCTCTTATTTTTATCTACTATGCGGTACGTGACAGATGGAGGGGCGGATATATTTTTGCAGCTTCCGCCGTTATCTATTCATGCTTGGCGGTATTTGTTCTCTATCCATGGATTACGGGAGAAAGCTTGCTCGCTATAAGATCTTCTGAAGCAACTGCTTCTTCGATATTAAACAGATGGAACCCCGAGGATCTTATCAACCGTTTACAGGCAACGGGATGGATTCTGTTAATGGCGTTACCAGTTTTGATTTTGAATTTCAGAAAGTCTTTACCGCTACTGATATTTCCTTTACTGCCATATATTTTCTCTATGCTTAGCGGTTTTCAGCGTCAACATAGTATGCAGTTTCATTATCCTGCTATTATTATGGCTACACTTATTCCTGCGATCATTGTCTCGCTAAAGTATATGCCAAAGCAGATTAAGAGATCGACGGCTTTATCAATTTTCATTATCGCTGTTACTGTGGGCGCGCATTTATCGTACGGCTTTGTGTTGAAAGCGCCAAGAACTCATGCTGTATATAGACGAATCAATCCAGAAGGAAAATACATCTTAGCGGCTGCTAGTCATATCAATAAAGATGGCGTGTTAGTTTGTAATCAGAAGTTGGCAGTCTTTTGTGCTAATAGAGAAAATATATCAACTTGGCGATACTGGAATAAAGATAAGCATCAGGCTGATTCATTCTTTATGATGTATGACGAACTTCTTAATAATAGAAAGGTTATTGAGCTGATAGCGAATGGGGTATTTGGCGTAAAATATTTTCACCTTCCTTTTATTGTAGTTGAGCGTGGATTTGATGTCGCCAAGAACAAGGAACTTTTAGGCTTTATTGAGCATCCGGTAGTTATTGCGGCATATACGTCACTGCATGTGGGTCATAATGTGCATATTAATGATAAGCCATATCGTCACTGGTTAGGGAGTGGTGATGATGGTGCGCAAACATTACTTTATGGGCGGGGTGTTATTTTGCCTGCCGGAAAATATAAAGCGACGTTTACCTATCGCACTCAGCGAGAGAAAGAGGTAGAGCATAGTAGCTGCGGGAAGTTTAGTGTTCATGTTATGAACCAACAAGCTCATTTAGCGGAATCGGAGATTGTGCGAGATGCGATGGGTGAATTTGTAACCCAGGATATAGAGTTTGAAATTGATACAGAGACAAAAATTGAGCCTAGAGTTATAACTGGTTATGCTGAACTCTGGATTAGTAGAATTAGTTTTGAGACCCAGATTAAAGGAGAGCGCGGAGAGCGGAACGATGAAGACGGAAGTAAACGAAAAAACGGTGCACTATAAAGAAGGATAACTACGAAATACGCGAAGGGCGCGAAAACGGTGCGCTATAAAGGGAAAAGCTGATGCAACGAATGAGGAACCCCGCGAATAAAAGGGAAGACGGTGCGATCTTGAAAAGGGTGAAGTGTTAAGGGTGAAACAAAACTAAAATGAAAAAAGATCTTATTTGTATATTGGGCCCAACAGCCATTGGCAAGACAAAGGTTGCGGTTACGCTTGCGCAAGAGTTAGGCGGCGAAATTATCAGTGCTGATTCTCGTCAAGTTTATAGACAGATGGATATCGGTACAGGCAAAGATCTTGCTGACTATACTGTTGATGGTGAGGCGGTTCCGTATCATCTGATTGATATTGTTGAGCCTGGTACAGAGTTTAACCTTTTCGAATACCAGCAAGCATTCCTTGCGGCCTACAGCAAAATAAAAGATGCAGGTAAAGTACCGATCTTGTGTGGTGGTACAGGGATGTATCTTGATGCCATCATAAATAGATATAACTTAGTCAAAGTTGATCGCGACGAAGAACTTCGGTTGGGGCTGGCTGATAAAAGCGATGAGGAGATGGCTGAAATGTTGTCGGCATTGCGTCCACTACATAACAGTACCGATACAGTAGATAGGGAGCGGCTGGTTCGTGCTATAGAGATAGCTGTTCATGCTGATGATGAGATCGCTGATGAGAATCGCTTCCCGAAACTTAACACGCAGATATTTGGGCTTAAGCTGGATAGGGTGATATTAAAAGAGCGGATTACGGTACGGCTAAAAGAGCGACTTGAGAATGGTATGATCGAAGAGATAAAGTCACTACTTGATCAAGGGCTCGCGCCGGAACAACTAGAATTCTATGGACTTGAATATCGACTTGTGACGCAATATGTAACTGGTAAATTAAACTACAATGACATGTATCAGAAGCTTCGTGAAGCAATTTATCAATTCGCGCGCCGCCAAGAAAAATGGTTTAGACGGATGGAGCGTAAAGGTACTGCTATCCACTGGCTAGAGACCAAAGACAAGACAGCTGTGCAGCTTGTGGGTGAAATTAAAAGTATAATGCAGTAGAGCACCCCACTGCCGAGTAAAAATCATTTTGTCACCAATGATTCTGTCACAATCCTTTTCATAGCGCACCGCGTCATAGAGAAATTCGCGCATTCGTGGCAATCCTTTTCATAGCGCACCGTTTTTTGTTTCACCCTTCACTCTTCACCTTTTTAATTTAATCCGCATACTCTTTTTCTTTTACGATTTTATTTTATTTGGCTGTTTTTGCACCTTCTCCAAAAACTCTTTTCTGCCATAAAGTACGGACATTTTGCATTATTATAGAAAAAATTAAATCACCTATTGACTTGTTTTAATATAAGTATTTAGATGCATCTAGCTTGCTGGTGAATACGTAGTGTGTTTTGTAAGTGAGCATTGGTGTGGTTGTTAGAGTTAATAATATGGTGAGCGACTATGATTGAGAATGTACTGTTTTACACGTGGTTTGCATTTAGGTTTCTGTTTATCGGTTTACTTTTTGTTTTTCTCATAAGCGGGTTGGATGATCTCTTTGTGGATCTCGTCTACTACTTCCGCCATTTATACCGATTTCTGTTTAAGCGCAAGATGATACAAGATATCACGCTGGAGCAGTTGAAAGAGAAGCCTGAGCAGAATGCAGCGATTATGATTCCTGCATGGGATGAGAGTGACGTTATCTTTCGGATGTTAGTAAATACAGAAACATCTTTGCAATATTCTAACTTCCATATTTTTGTTGGATCGTATCCTAACGATGAGCCTACAAGATTAGCGGTTGAGAAGGCTAGGGAGATTCATTCTAATATAAGTGTGATTGTGACTCCGGCTGATGGTCCTACAAATAAGGCTGACTGCCTTAACTGGATTCTGCAGGGGGTACGTCTGTTTGAAAAAGATAATAACGTGAAGTTTGATTTCTATGTAATGCATGATGCTGAAGATATTATTCATCCATTATCGTTTAAGTATTATAACTTCTTGATTCCACGTACGCACTTTATTCAGATACCAGTCTTCCCGCTTAATGTTAACTTAGGCAATTTGGTGACTGGTGTATATATGGACGAATTTGCGGAGAGTCATACTAAAGATATGCGTGTTCGTGAAGTGCTGGCTAGTACCCTGCCGTCGGCTGGTGTAGGCACGGCGCTTAGCGCGGAGGCAATTCAGTATCTTGCTGATAAGAGTAAGAATCAGATATTTGATATTGAGACTCTGACTGAAGATTATATGATGGGCTTAAAGCTAAGTACATTTAAGGGAAAATCTATCTTTCTGCAGATGCAGGTTCTGCCTACTGATGTCGCAAGAACAGAAGGTGGCAAAAAGCTATCGAAGGAACCGTTGGCAACTAGAGAGTTTTTCCCAACTTCATTTAGGATGGCGGTGCATCAGAAGGCGCGCTGGATTCTTGGGATATCTTTACAAGGGTGGAGCTATGGATGGTCTAAAACATTTGGCGAAAACTATTTCTTGTTCCGTGATCGCAAGAGTGTGCTGACGAACCTGGCTGTTGTGTTGGGTTATGTTGTAGTACTCTATTCGATTATTCATTCTGTCATACGATATAGTACTGATCTTTCACTGCCGCCATTGATTGCGGCCAATGAGAACTTCTTTTTGATCTTAAAGATTGTGTTACTGATGTTTGTGTGGCGCGTCTTTAACCGTATACGTTCAACGTGGTCTATATATGGACCATTGCATGGTTTGATGGCGTTCCCGCGCATGTTTGTTGGTAATGTTTTAAATTTCTTTGCTACATGTGCTGCTATTGGGCGTTTCACTAAAGCAAAGATGTCTGGTGAGATGCCGGAGTGGGGTAAGACTGATCATGCATTTCCAACTGAAGAGCAGCTACGTGGATATCGTCACAGACTTGGCGATCTTCTTATGGAGAAAAATTTTATTACTGCAGACCAGCTGGAGAAAGCGATTGAACTGCAAAAAGGCACTGATAAGAAGTTGGGTGATATTCTTATTGAAACTGGTGTTCTCTGGGAAGAGGATCTTAATCATGCGCTATCGCTTCAAAGTCATAGGCCTGATTGTGAAATAGATCCATTCTTAACGCCAAGCTATCTGTTTAGAGTCGTTACAGAGGAGATATCAAGGAAATATATGATCTTTCCATTGTATATAAAGAAGAATGTATTGATTCTTGCTACAGATGATTTTGATATAGAGTTGCTTAAAGAGAAAATTGAAGATCTGCTTAAGATGCCTGTGGCGTTTGTATGGGCGGCAACTGTCGATATTGAGTTTGCGCAGAAGAAGATCTATGTTGAAGGGGCATCGGCACCGCCGTTAGCCTCAAGGCTTGGAACCAAGCTTGTTGAAGATGGGATCATTACGGACGAGGTTCTACAAGAAGCTTTGCGTACGCAGAAGAGGACAGAGGCAAAGCTTGGTGATATCTTGGTTGAAGATGGTGTTGTTACAGAGGCAGTGATTAAGGATGTCTTAAAAACACTTAAACGCGAAAATAAGGCCGCGAAAAAGGGGGCATCTCATGCATAAACATAGAAAATATTCAGCATTGCAGTGGACTGTTATTATATTAATGTTTTTGGTAGTGGCAATTCATGTTGATGCCGCAGGACGAAAAGCAGAAAATAAACTACCGTTGCCGGAGAGTTCGAGTGATTACGGTATGATGAAGGGTCAGCGTATACTGTTTGACAATAGTAAATTGTTCGAGTACGCACAGGTCGCTATTAATAAGAGCGATTATGCTACAGCTAAAAAACATCTGTTAGAAGCTCTTAAGGCTGACCCTGGTAGTAACAGGGCGAAGCTGGGCTTGATCGAAGTATATTCTAAGCAGAAGAATTGGAATGAGGCTCTTGCTTTGAGTAATGATCTGCTCAAAAATTATCCTGATTATATTGATGGATATAAATCTAGAGGTGCTTTAGCAGCACATGCTGGAAATGTTAACTTAGCAATCACATCTTATAAATCAGTTGTTGAGAAAACTAAGACTAAGGATGACCGTCATAATGAAGCCATAAGAAGTATTGCTGAATTATATTTTAAGGGTGAGCAGTATGGTTCAGCACTTGCATACGGTAAGGAGTTAGTTAAAAAGCATGATTCCTTAAATCTCAGGCTATTTATAGCAGAATGTGCTATGAAACAAAAAGATGATAAAGAGGCGCTTATCCAATTTAACGCTGCGTTGCCTATGGCGAATAGTGATAATGTGCGAGGACGAATCCAGTTGGCTAGAGGTTTTCTTCTCTATAAAGAGAAGGAGTTTGAGGAGGCTCGCATTGCGTTAGAGGAAACCTTAAAACTTATACCTAATGTAAAAGAGCGTCTTGATATAGCTAGGCAGTTGGGTGATATTGCATATAAGCAGAAAAAATATAAGGTGGCAGAGACAAGCTTTAAGATGTACCTACAAAAAAAGTTTGATGAAGATGTGGCCGCTGCGTATCTCGAAACATTAATCGCATCTGAACAGTGGAATAAAGCACAGAGTGAGGCATTGGAATATATTGATCGGAATGGTGTGTCAGATGTATTTCGTAATCGCCTTTTGGTAGGGCTGGTTCAGGTTTATAAGCAGCAAGATAATCAGGCCATGGCTTATACAGTAGCGGTGAAAGCGTATAAAGCAACAGGGAATCAGGAGTTGTTGCTAGAGATGGCGTATGCTGCCGATAAGCTTAAGAAAAATAAGGAAGCTTTGCAGCACTATAAATCCTATTTAGATAAGAAGTTTGTTGCTGCTCCAGCTTTTGCCTATTACTACCTGCTAAAGAGTGAGGGTAAACTTAAAGAGGCGGAAGTCTTGCTTGATAAGACCTTGGCATTAGATGATCTGTCACTTGAAATGAAGAACAGCCTGCTTTATGAGAAGGCTCAGCTTTATAGAGTTGCAGGGACGCTAGATGAGTATTACAAGATCATGGATGAACTTATAGCACGTAAAGGCAGTAATCAGTATATGATGGAGTATGCGTCGGTACTATTTGGTGCAGGGCAGTATGACAAAGCTGTAGCTTTGTATAGGCGTTGTCTTGATAAGAACTCAGATAAAAGCTCTAGCTATAAGGTTTGCTGTAGTATTGCTGATGCGTATCTTGCACAGGGTAAGCCTGACAAGAGTCGCGACTGGTTAAAGAAGGCCTTGAAGTACGGGGAGGCTGATATTGTCTGGCAGTTGATTATGGCTAGAGTTGAGTATAACGATGAGAATTATGAAGAGTGCGTTAACATCCTCTTGACGATTGACAGTAAAGAGCGCAGTGACTTTATAAATATATATATTGGTTTCTCGTTTTATAAGATGAATATGCCTGGACTGGCTCTATATCACCTCAATAAGATTGAGGATGTAGAAGCGTTATCAACGGCAGAACAGCGTTATATATTCTACTCTAACCGAGCATATCTTAATTATGACCAAGGTCAGTATCCCGCCGCACAGAAAGATGTTGAGAATGCTTTAGCAATAAAGAAGTCTACCGATATGCAGGTGGTTGAACTTAAAACTTTAGTTGCTACTGCTGAATATACAAAGTCTAGAGATCTAGCGCTGGAGATTATGAAAGCAAAGGATGCAGATCTGTCAAAGAGTAACACGGGAGATTTGTTGAATCATATTGGTGTATGTGAACTGCATATTGGTGATAATAAAAAAGCTGTAGAATATTTCTCCGATGCGATAGTAGCAGTGCCAACGCTATATTCTGCATATTACCTGCGTGGTATTGCATATCAGAAGATGGGTAAACATGAAGAAGCAGAAAAAGATTATATGTTTTATAAGGATTCCGTCAAAGATGTCTCTCGGAAATTCTGGGGTGATCTGGCGATTGTAGAGGGACAGCTTAAGAATTATGATAAAGGGCTTGAAGCCTTGAATAAGGCGCTCGAAATATACCCTTATGATATCGACACCTTAGAAGAGGCTGGTTATCAGTATATGAAGGCTGTTAGCAACAAGAGTGCGCAAGCGTCATTTGCCGCAGCTATTGATATTTATAATGATATAACACCGCTACTAGACGACTCGAATAGTGTTGAGTATGTGGTTAGTAACTCTGATATGAAGCGAGAATATACAAAGTTGGATCGTCGGTTTGGTTTAGGTGCATATTTTGCTAAGACGGATTATGACCTGCCTTCGCCAGTTGCCGTACCTGCCGTTGGCGGGGCGCTACCTTCGCAAGTTGGAGTTGAGATTAATTATCGTCCGCCAATAATCGGATTTAGAAACGAAAGAACCTTTGATCTCTTTATTAGGACCTATGGTAACTTTAAAGATGATTCTTGGAGTTTGGATAAGGATTCATATCAAGTAGGATTCGGTATTCGCTATAAACCTATCCGTAGCCTTAATGCAATTATATCAGCAGAGAAGCTTACGAAGTGGGGAGATAATTCTGAAGACAACTTCTTGCTGAGATTCTTGGATTCTATAGAGCATGGCGAGAAGCCAAGTGGTGATAAAAAATGGCAATTTGCTGGGCGACTATATGGCGATCTAGGATATTTCTTACAGAATCATAGACGCTGGTACTACTACCTTGATGGTCGCGAAGGAGTATCGTGGTATGTTCTTGGTGATAAAGTATTATTAACTCTGCCACAGGTATTGGGTGTTATACGGCACGAAACAGATGATGATACTGATTATCTTTCTTATAACATGGTGGGAGTAGGGGCTAGTGTTAGGTTCCTTGAGCCAGAACATAAGCGTGTGTTGGAGCGTGGGTATATTGACTGCTATTTGCATTATGTCTGGGGCGAGTTCTGGGAAAAACCTGCAGAGCTTGATGATAAGGACTTTGAGGGAATAGTTTTCGGTATATCGTTTATGAAATAGAATAGGAGCGCAGTATTGTGAGACGATCAAATATATTATTTTTTATTGTAGCAACATGGTTAGCATGTAGTTTTTATGCAGCAGCAGTTCCGATGGCAACTTTTGTGCAGTTAAATAGAGGAGTTGCTGAAAAAACCGTGGATGAATGGAGCGAGGATATGGTGCAGATGAAAGGTATAGGTGTTGATACCGTAATTTTGCAATGGTCCGCAGAGGCAGAGGTTTCTTATGTGGTTTCTAAGGATCTTCCGCAGAAGGAGCAGTATTCTACTGTGGATCGGATTCTGAAGGCTGCGGCGGATCAGAAAATGAAGGTCTACTTGGGACTGCATCATGACCCACACTACTGGACGCAGATAACTGCGCGTAAACGAGTTTTGCGGGACTATTTTCTGGTAAGAGTTGTTCAGAATAAACTGTTGCAGAAGGTATTGTTAGAAGAGTTTGGTGATCTGTCGGAATGGGTTGGGTACTATATTCCGGACGAACTAGATGACCTCACATGGCGTCAGCCTGGGCAGGCTGAGTTAATGGCAAACTATATAAAACTTATGTGTAAGAAGCTGCGTGCTAATGATGCAGGGCGTAAGATCAGTGTTAGCGCATTTTTTAGAGGGCGGACAGCGCCTGACATATTTATGGCAAATATGCAGTCTATAGTTGCAAAGAATACAGTTGATAATTTACTGCTTCAAGATGGTGCTGGTCTGCGTGATCCGTCATTACAATATACGCCGATATATTATGCGGCATTTAAAGAGCATTGGCCAAAAGAGAATGCAGATCTTTCGTGTGTTGTAGAGTTGTTTAAGCAGGAATCAAAAGGAGATGCGCCATTTAGGGCTGTGCCAGCGTCGGTTAAGCGAGTGAGGACACAGTTGAAGAGCGCGACAGAATATTTTGATGATATTATCTTCTTTACGTTCTCTGACTATGCTGACCCTGATCTAGGTGGTGCAGCGAAGAAGCTTTATAAAGAGCTTCGAAAATGAACGATGAGGATTGAACGATGAACGATGAGGGTTGTGGTGCGCTCTTGAAAATATTTTGACAGGATTAACAGGATTTACAGGATGTTGCTCTACGGTGCGGTGCGCTATAGGAAAAGGGTGACGGCGTCATTGGCGAATATCGTTTTTATTGGAATGTCTAAGTCCTAATCGTACTCATGCTCGTAATCCTAATAGTGTTGGATGGTGCGCGTTTAGAGGTGTGCCGGCTCTTCGGCTCCGCTCAGGGACCTCGGTAGTTAACATGGTCAGCGTTCATAGTTGGACGTTGAATGTTATTTACGAGCGTTCTCGTCTGAATTTTGCTGGTGTAGTGCCGGTTTCCATCTTGAAATGTTTAATAAAATAGCTTTGGTCTCCGTAGCCTATTTTATAGGCAATATCTGTGCAGCTCATGCTGGTTTCTGTCAGCATCTGTCGTGCATGTTGAATCCTGATCTGCTGGACATGCTGAAGGGTGCTTCGACCGGTAAAGTCTTTGATGAGATGAGATATTCGATATGGGCTTAGTTCGACATGTGTAGCAATATCTTGTAGTGAAATATTTTCGTTATAATGATTACTAATGTAATCAAGAGCATTGTGGACTTTGAGGTTAGATCTATTTACTCCGTGCAGGTAGATGTCATCAATAAACTCATTTAGCGCCTGCATAAGTTGTTGGGATACATCATCGAAAGTTTTTGCATTAATGATTTTTTCAATCCAAGTATGATTACGCTCAATGAGTGGTTCAAGTAGCGGGTTGTCTTCGATGGCTGCTCTAGTTAGGCAGGTTATTAGTTCGACCGTTCTGGCGCGAAGTACGGGTAGCTTTGGCGAGGAGAGATAGATTGTTGCTAGCATTTCGTTGAGTATGCGTCTGGCATCGTTACGGTTTCCTGATCGTATATTGGCGAGTAGAATACGCTCTTTCTCAAATGCATATAGTGCTTGATAGCCACTATTCTTTTGAGCTTGTATTGCCTGTTGAAACTGGACGGCCTGATGTGTGCGAAGGCGATTTTCATCACTTAAGGTAGGCTGCCAGCCGCTGATCTGATAGAAGGTTTTGTATAATGCTTTGGATGCTTTCTGGATTTGTGATTCTGGCCATACAGGTAGTTTGTTGAGAAAGCTCTTTGCATCTTTATGTTTCATGCCACGCGACTCTAGATATTCAAAAGTTTCGTCGAAGTCTGGCGTGTTGTTGTTATCATCCAGCACAAGAACCTCACCGCTAAGTGCTGCACCGTGAATCATTCTTTTATCTTCTAGGCCAATAACCCAGGTTGCGATTGATGGAGCTGGCCTGAATATATAAGGTCTCCCTAGATCTATGCTCTGTTGCAGTGCGTAGTTTCTGCGTCGCCTACTGTTAGTGAGGCACGCTAGAGGATCTGCTATATTTGTGACCTTACCAGCTAGATCCATAAAGTAGACTTTAATCCCAAACTCTTTATAGTAGTAGCGGCTCACATCTGTAACTGTACGCTTTGACAAGATCGCCATAAAAATATCCTCAAAAAGGTAATATATGCTTATATTTCGTCATATTGCAATAGGTAAGTAGCAAGATTGTTATATTATTTATGTTTTGTATCTATTTATGGTGAGTATGTTTAGGTTACAGTATTGCCTTATTAATGAGCGGAATAGGTTTTGTAGGTTAGTTTGGAACAACAACACAAAGGAGTATACAGGATGAGCGTATTACAGGATATGGCAGAAGCCCTGATGAAGGGAAAGGCTAAAGATGTAGGCGAACTTGTAGAGAAAGCATTGAGCGAAGGTTTGGCACCTAATGATATTTTAAATGAAGGATTACTTTCAGGGATGAATGTGATCGGTGCTCGTTTCAAGAAAAATGAAGTTTATGTTCCTGAGGTTTTGATTGCTGCTCGTGCTATGAAGTCTGGTATGGCTATTTTGCAGCCTAAGCTTGCGGAAGCTGGTGTTGAGCCGATCGGTATTGCTGTTATTGGAACAGTCAAGGGTGACTTACATGATATCGGTAAGAATCTTGTTGGTATGATGCTTGAAGGCGCTGGTCTTAAGGTTGTTGATGCTGGTATTGATGTGACTCCTGAAAAGTTTATTGAAGTTGTTAGGGAAAGTGGTGCTACTGTTCTTGGTTTGTCGGCTCTATTGACAACAACAATGACAAATATGAAAGATGTAGTTGCTGCAGTTGCTGCTTCTGATCTTGCTGGTAAGATTAAGATCATGATTGGTGGAGCACCTGTTACGCAGGCATTCTGCGATGAGATTGGTGCTGATGGATATGCTGCTGATGCAGCTTCTGCTGCTGATCTTGCGAAGGAATTTGCGGTTGCATAGTAACTGTTGTAAGAGATTTGTTAGGCCGAGCTTTTGCTCGGCCTTTTTTTGTGGTTATGCGCTGCGCTATGAAGGTATTGCCACGAATGCACGAATCTCGCTGCGTGTAAATCCTAATCCTAATCGTGCTCGTAATCCTAATCGAGCAGGAAGGTTTTTAATCGTTCCCGTCCTACAGTATGGTGGGGTGTTACTGTTTTCGTCTTGTTGCGACTAGGATAATAGTCCAGATGATGACGGCTGTGCAGGAAATTGCAAAGACGGGGGCTAGTCCGATGAATGCTATTAATGGTATTGCCATGCCTGTCCATAGTCCACCTCCCATGAATGGTTCATGCAGCAGTTGTTTGCACGCAAAAGCTTCAGCGGCAGGAGTTTCGTAATCTGGGTCTACGACACGTAGGAGTAGTAGGCCTGTTGCTGTAACGCCCATCGATTGTCCCATCTCGGCTATGGCGCGTTCGAACCATGCGTTCTTGAATACGCGTTTAGATAGCCATAATACACAGAATACATTCCATAGGATTCCGGCAACAATTAAAATAACAAGTGGTATCCATCCT
Organism: bacterium; assembly: GCA_030632465.1. Lineage (GTDB taxonomy): Bacteria > Verrucomicrobiota > Kiritimatiellia > UBA8416 > CAMZLY01 > CAMZLY01. The sequence continues at coordinate 14,890 of DAOVUR010000002.1, forward strand.
TTCATTACAACATCAAGTTTGATGGTTGCTATTGCGGCCACTACGAGAAAGTCTAGTGCGCTGTTTTGGATACGGCGGGTTAAGCCATGGTCGATATGTTTATGTGAGTCAAACTTATCTGCAAATAGTTGGACGAATAGTCCGCCGATCATGCAGAGCGGGAAGAGTGGAAAACTTTTAAGTAGATCGTGTCTTTCCATAACGGGAATGAAGCTCTCTAGTAGGACGAGAAGCTCTTTTATGCCGTAACCTATAAGCATAGCGATAGCAACAATCACGAGGTGAAGACTTAGTGATTCCATGACATCACTTGATATTGTAAGTTTTCCCGCTTCAGGACGTTCTGCTAGAGGGATTATGCCCGTCCAATCTTCATCCTCAATATTTTCGGATGGTGGCTTTTTATTTGTTACGTATCCTTTACGCACGGCCCAGTTTATTAATACCATACCGACTATGATAGCGCTGACAATACCGCCCGTTGCACTGGCAAGGGCAAAGTCAGTCCCTGCACTCCAGCCTAATTCATTAAAAGTATCTCCTAATCCGGCTGCAGTGCCGTGACCGCCTTCAAATCCTACTGGCAAGATTCCACCAAAAAGCGGGTTGAGGTGAAAAACTTTACCTAGCACTAGTAGTACAAGTCCGCATCCAACCACATATTGTCCCCATGCGACGATCTGCCCATAGGCAAGTTGGCGTCCTGCGCTTTTCCATACACGAGAAAGACTTGGGATAGTTACGCCTAAAAATAGGCATGCGAAGACTATATTTATTAGGATGCCTGGCAGTTTATTCCAGCCGGCGGTCCATGCGTCTGGTAGCGGTGCATTGTAATGCTTAAAGATCTGTATAAGTGCTAGTCCAAGTAGTCCCGCAATAACAGAGGCGGGCAGGTACATTCGTTGTAGAAATAGAAGTTTGCGGCGCAGCCAATAACCTAGCCCGAGCAGAACGGCAAGAGAGACAAATGATAACATAATAATTCCTTAAGTTTAATTTTCATTCTTAATCTAGTAAGAGTATTTAAACTACGAAATACTCAAAATATACGAAAGGAAAAAATAAAATATTAACATGAGTCTTAAAAAGCATTGAGTTTATGTAGCCTCACTGTGTATCTTACATGTTATGAAATCAATTATAAAAAGTTTATTAGCAGGTAAGGTTCTTGTTTCTGATGGAGCGTGGGGAACGTTTTTGCAGAAGGAAGGGTTACAGCCCGGAGAATGTCCGGAGTTATGGTGTATTGAGCATCGTGAGAAAGTTCTTAATATCGCGCAGAGTTATGTTGATGCTGGCTCTGATATTATTCTATCTAATAGTTTTGGTGGTACTTCTTTTAAGCTGGAGCATTATGGACTTGCGGGGCGGGTTAGTGAGCTGAATGAAGCTGCTGCTGCTATTTCTCGTGAAGCTGCTGGTGATAATGTGATCGTGGCTGGCTCTATTGGGCCAACAGGAAAAATGTTGCTGATGGGTGATGTTACGCCAGAAGAGCTGTACGACTCTTTTAAGGAGCAGGCGGTAGCTCTGGAGCGTGGTGGTGCAGATGCTTGCTGTATTGAAACTTTTGCTGCTATTGATGAAGCTGAGTTGGCAATTAAGGCTGTTCGCGAAAATACGGAGCTTGAAGTTATCTGTACTTTCACTTTTGAAAAGACTCTTCAGGGTGAATATAGAACTATGATGGGAGTTTCTCCTGCTCAATCATCTGAAGCCTGTGTAAAAGCTGGTGCCCACATTGTTGGTACAAATTGTGGTAATGGTATGGTGCAGATGGGTGCAATCGTTGAAGAGATCATCAAGACTGTTCCTAATGTCCCGGTGGTTGTGCATGCAAATGCAGGGATGCCAGTTATGGTTGATGGTGTGGATACATTTCCTGAGACGCCAGAAGAGATGGCTGAAAATGTTAAAAGTGTGCTTGCGGCAGGAGTTAAGATTATCGGTGGCTGTTGCGGAACTACACCAGCACATATTAGTGCGATGAAAAAAGCAGTTAAGAATGGTTAATTGTAAATAAGAACTAACTAAAGCTTACTTCTCTAAAGGAGTGATGAAGGTTATAATAAGGCATAGTAAGAAAATGAAAATAGAAAAGTTTATTGGTGTAGGGGAAAACATTCACTGTACACGTATATACAAGGTTGGTGGAAAGTTTGCTGTTGAAGCTGCTGCCGGTGGTTATGAGATTCTGTACAAATCTGGCGGTGAATCTAAGGCACTACCTATCCCCAAGAGCTTTATGGAAGGTTCCGCTTGGGAGGCTGGTAAGGTTAAACATTGTGCGGTTGCTATTTATCAGGGTGTGTATGGTGATGATGCAGGTAAAGTATCTGGTTTAGATTATATTCAGGCACTTGCTAGACGTCAGGAAGCTGCAGGCGCAACTTATCTTGATATTAATGTTGATGAATTTAGTACCGATGTCGAAGAACGTATGCGTCTTATGGAATGGACGGTAAAAGTTGTGCAAGAGGCAGTTGCTATTCCGATGAGTATTGATTCATCTGATATTGATATTCTGAAAGCTGGGTTAGCTGCATGTGATCTATCACGCGATAAGCCGATGGTAAACTCTTTGTCACTTGAACGTATGGATGTAATTGAGGTTGCTGCTGCAGCTAAAGCGGTTGTGATCGCATCTGCATCTGGAGAGAGTGGGCTTCCTGCAAATACAGAAGAGCGGCTTGAGAATTTGGACCGCTTGATGCCGGTGCTTGAGAATGCTGGATTTGTTAAAGATGATATTCATATTGACCCGCTGGTGTTCCCTATTTCTGTTGATGGCACTAATGGCGTTGGCTTCCTTGATGCGGTATCTGCCGTGCGTGAGAAGTATGGGCCTGAGATTCATATAGTTGCGGGTTTAAGTAATATATCGTTTGGTATGCCTAGCCGTAAGTTGATTAATCAGGTATTCACATATCTTGCAGTTGAAGCTGGTGCTGATGGTGGGATTGTTGATCCTATGCATATTAATGCAGATGTTATTAATACGATGGATACTGAGTCAAATAGTTTTATGATGACAAAAGCATTATTGCTTGGTGAAGATGATTTTGGTATGAATTTTATTACTGCTATGCGTGAGGGAACGCTTTAGAATAAAAGAAGTCCACGGTCTTCAGTCTACGGTCTACGGGGCAGATTCTACTCTACGGTGCGGAATGAAAAGATTTTGACAGGATTAACAGGATTTACGGGATGTTGCTCGGTACGGTGCGCTATTTAAAAGGGTGAAATGTTAAGGGTGAAGGGTAAAAACGGTCATTTTGGAGAAAGTTATGAATAAAGAACGAGTTGCTGAATTAGTAAAAGAGTTGTTAGAAGAAATTGGTGAAGATCCTTCAAGAGAAGGGTTACTGAGAACTCCTGAGCGGGTTGCTGAATCTCTTAAGTTTCTAACTAGCGGTTATGATGGAAATATTGAAGATATCATCAATAACGCTGTATTTAAATCACATGCAAATAATATGATCATCAATCGTAATATTGAAGTTTATAGTTTGTGTGAGCATCATGTGTTACCGTTTTTTGGAACATGTCATATTGGGTATATTGCACAGGAGAAGGTGATTGGTGTTAGTAAGTTGGCGCGTATTGTTGATTTCTATGCGCGTAGACTGCAGATACAGGAGCGCTTAACTGAACAGATTGCTCATGAGGTTATGGATGCTGTAGGTGCAGAAGGAGTTGGTGTTGTTATGGAGTGTCAGCACTTGTGCATGATGATGCGTGGTGTCGAGAAGCAAGGCTCTATTATGACAACATCATCTGTACTTGGTAGCTTCCGTAATGATCCATCTACTCGTGCTGAGTTTATGAATTTGATCAAGTAGAAAATAGTCCACAGTCTTCAGTCCACAGTCTACGGTCTGCGGTTGTTGGTGTGGCTTCCTCCATAATTGGCCTTTCGGCTCCGCTCAAGGACCAATCATGACTACTGATGACTGATGACTGAGGACTGTTTTATTATGAGTGTTGAATTACGATTTGCATTTTCGCTTGGGTTGATATTCCTGAGTACATTTCTTGGCTATTTTATGCGTAAGCGTAAGCTGTTGCCTGAAGCTGCAGCTGGCCGTATTATGACTCTGGTTGCTGTTGTTGGTTATCCTGTTGTTGGGTTTATGGCAATATGGCAGATCTCTTTGCAATGGACAGATATGTGGCTTCCTTTTTTAGGTATGGTGCAGGCTACGATTACGGCGCTCTTTGCGTTGTGGGTGGGAAGGAAGATATTCCCTGATTATGCTGAGCGGGGGCTGGTTGGGATAAGCTGCGGTATAGGTAATCATGGTGTGACAATGGCTGGATTTGTTGTCTACCTGCTCTTTGGTGATGAGGGGTTGGGGCTGAATATAATCTATGCCATGTATACATTTTTCGCACTTGTCTTGTTATCTTATACGATTGCGCAGGTTTATGCGGAGAATGTGCAGCGTAAGCCTATTATGCGTTTGATGCTGGAGAACTTGGTACACTGGCGTGCTGTGGGATTGTATGCTTGTTTGGGCGCTATTTTACTTACAAGTTTCAATGTGCCGGCACCGGAGGCTATTAAAGCTTTTCACCTGCTGGATATCTCTATCTATGCGGTGATTGCGTTTGCGTATTTCTCGATCGGTTTGAGATTGCATCTACCTCATATTTTGGAGTTGAAAAAGGCGATTTTCTCTGTACTGTTTATCAGGCATATTGTGTCGTTGGCAGTAGGGTGTCTTCTGCTTGGGGTAACGTTTCTAACGCCATGGCCACTGCATGGGTTAGCATTAAAGGTGTTTATTATACAGTCCTCGGTATCGGTAGGAGTAATGGGTGTTGCTGTTGCGAATATGTTTGATCTTAAACCGGAGGAAGCTTCGGCGATATTTGTTGTATCGTCATTAGTATATCTCCTTGGCGGTATCCCGCTAGTGCTTTGGTTGTTTGGGTAAATGGTCTACGGTCTACAGTCTACCCATCCTTCGCGCTTCGCTAGCTTCCGCCTTCTCAACTGATACGGCGTGACAAGACGGAGGGCGCGGCGGTCTACAGTTGAAAAAATCTGCTATTCGGTGCGCTCTTGAAAAGGATTGCCACGAATGCACGAATCTCTCTACGGTGCAACGGTAGGGATATTTCAAATCCTAATCGTAATCATGCTCGTAATCCTAATTGTATTGACTATGGTTGTTGGACGTTTAGAAATGGATACGGCCCTTCGGCTCCGCTCAGGGACCTCACGAGAGATAGTCCTGCAGTTGTTTGGTGTGTTTGCAGGGGAATTGTAGAGGGCTGGAACGGCCCGCCTCGCTTTGCGAAGCAATGCGGGCAGGTTGAGTGAAACGAATCCTTCCAGCCGTGTGTGTGAGATGTTCTTTATGTATTCGGCAGAATATAGCGCGGTTGGTACCGCGCTATATTGGATTCTATGCAGTGAACTTTTTATCTTTTACGGCTTTTTTCTCGTCTAGTCGCGTAATTGGTGTTGTTAGCGGTAGAGCATGAAATGATTCAGGATCAGTTTCTGCCAGTTCAGCAATTTCAAGCATAGCGTCAATAAAGCTATCGATATCCTCTTTTGATTCCGTCTCTGTTGGCTCGATCATCATCGCTTCTTTAACAATTAGCGGGAAGTATATTGTTGGCGGATGGAATCCACGGTCGATAAGTGCTTTTGCTATATCAAGTGCGGTAACACCATTTTTTGCCTGACGAGTAGCGCTGAATACGCATTCGTGTAAGCATTTTCGACTGAATGGTAGATCGTATTTATCTTGCAGTTTTTTCTGGATATAGTTTGCATTGATAACTGCATTTTCGCTGACTCGAAGTAGGCCGTCTTTCCCTAGTAGTTGGATATAGATATAGGCACGTAGGACGATTCCGAAGTTGCCGTAGAATGGTGCAATGTAGCCTATCGATTTTTCACGTTCATATTCGAGTGTAAGTGTTCCGTCGGAACGTTTGACGATTTGGCTGGTTGGCATGTATGGAATTAATGATTTTTTAACTCCTACTGGGCCTGCGCCGGGGCCACCACCGCCGTGCGGGGTAGCAAATGTTTTGTGTAGGTTAAGATGTACAACGTCAAAGCCTAGATCGCCAGGGCGTACTTTACCTAGGATGGCATTAAGGTTGGCGCCGTCATAATAGAGTAGTGCATCAACGGCATGTGCTTTGTCGGCTAGTGTATGAATATCTGGATTGAATAGTCCAAGTGTGTTAGGGCTAGTTAGCATGATTGCGGCCACTTCGTCATCTAGCGCTTCCTCAAATGCTTCCATGTCCATGCATCCGTTAGCATCAGAAGGTACAGTTATAACTTTATATCCACCAATTGCTGCGCTGGATGGATTGGTCCCATGTGCTGAGTCAGGGATAAGTACTTTTGTTTTCTTGTTACCTTTTTCGCGGTGATATGCGGCAATTAACATGATGCCAGTTAGTTCACCATGAGCTCCAGCCATAGGTTGCAGTGTGAATGCGTCCATGCCGACAATTTCACATAATAATTCTTCGGTGTCATGAAGAACTTCGAGTGCGCCTTGTGTTAGCATACCGCCACCACGAAGTTGCGGTAGGAGTGGATGTAGTGATGAAAAACCATCCATAGCAGCGATCCGTTCGCAAACTTTCGGGTTGTACTTCATTGTACATGAACCGAGCGGGTAGAAGTTGGCATCTAGGCTAACATTTTTAAGTGATAGATTTGTAAAGTGGCGCACAACGTCTAGTTCTGATACTTCTGGTAACTCTGCTACTTCTGTTGCGAAATATTTTTCTGGTATATGCAACTTACAGGCAGCTTCGCTGTCACTTAGTGTTGGTAATGAATAGCCTTTACGGCCAGATACTGACTTTTCGAATATTAGCTTGCTCATAGTACGCTCTCCAGTGCTTCGGCATACATGCCAATTTCTTCGCGTGTGCGTTTCTCGGTTATTGCTACAAGGAGGAAATTATCCATACCTTTATAGTATCGGCCTAGCGGGAAGCCGGCAGCGAATCCTTTATCAATCATTTTACTCACAACAATACTAGCGTCACACGGGAGTTCTAGTGTGAATTCATTAAAGGTAGGTGTTGTTTTTTTAACTTTAACACCTTTAATTTTACTGAGTCTTGTTTTTGCATATTCAGCTTTTGTGGCGCATGTATGTGCAAGATCGTGCATTCCTTGTTTGCCAAGTAGTGACATGTAGATGATTGCTCGTACGGCACATAGTGATTCATTTGAGCATATATTGGATGTGGCTTTGTCGCGTCTGATATGTTGCTCGCGCGCTTGAAGAGTTAGTACATAGCCGCGTTTGCCATTTGTATCTTCGGTTTCGCCGACAAGGCGACCTGGCATTTTACGAACATGTTTCATGCGCGTGGCCATAAATCCTAGGTATGGTCCGCCAAATGATAGTGGTATGCCGAGCGACTGTCCTTCACCAGTTACAATATCGACTCCCATGCTGCCAGGAGTCTTTAGAATACCGAGTGATACAGGATATACGGAAGCAATTGTTAGGCAACCTTTGGCGTGAGCCATCTCTACTACATCAGAAAAGTCATCGACACCACCAAAGAAATTTGGGTTTTGGAATATAATAGCGGCGGTATCATCGGTTAGTGCAGCCTCGATTTTTGCGCGATCACTTTGTCCATGTTTAACTTCAATCTCTTCAAATTCTATCGAGAGGTTTTTACTGTAGCTATATATCATGTTGCGATATATAGGGTTTACTCCGCTATCGAGAACAATACGGTTACGCCCAGTGATGTTGATTGCCATTAAGGCCGCTTCGCACAGAGCTGTGCCGCCATCATATAAGGATGCGTTGGCTACTTCCATACCTGTTAGTCGGCAGATGGCGCTTTGATATTCGAATATTGCTTGTAATGTACCTTGTGATGCTTCTGGCTGATAAGGTGTATAGGCTGTGTAGAATTCGCTACGGTTAGATAGCGCATCTACAGCTGATGGAATGAAGTGATCGTAAAACCCGCCACCAAGAAAGCATGTTAGGTTGTTAGCATTCCGGTTAGCGAGTTTCTGCATATCAGATATAACTCGCATTTCACTCTTGCCAGCAGGAATGTTTAGTTCGCCGGCAAGAAGATCTTTTGGTATATCAGCAAAGAGCTCATCGCTTGAGGATACCCCAATAGCGTCTAGCATTTCCTTGCGTTGTTCATCAGTATTAGCAATAAAAGGCATATGTAAGTTACCAGCTTTCAGTTATTAGTTTTCAGCTATCAGTTTTAAAAATGGTAGGGTGCGCTCTCTGAGCAAGCCTTGCTAGCCTGCAATAAAAGCTTCGTAATCGGCGGCAGACATCAGTGCATCAACTGCGGCAGTATCAATATCAGTTAGTTTACAGATCCATCCGTTTTCATAAGGGGAATCGTTAATAGCTTCCGGCTCATCATCTAGAGTGCTATTTAGTTCTGAAACAGTACCAGCTATTGGGGCAAGTATATCAGATGCTGCTTTTACAGATTCAATTACAGCGATCTCTTCGCCAGAGCAAACTTTTTTACCTTCGGCAGGTAGTTCAACATAAGTTATGTCGCCGAGTTCAGATTGTGCATGATCTGTGATGCCTATAACAGCTGTATCACCATCAAGACGTACCCATTCGTGGTCTTTTGTATATTTCAAAGTGTCAGGTGTGCTCATACTATTTCTCCTTTTTATAAAACGGTAAATCAAAGATTGTAGCGTCTAAAATTTTACGCCCGTTGTCAATACCAATTGGGTTCTCTACTTGAGATTTTTCTCTATCTATAAAGGCTGTGCCGATCGATGCATTGAGAGTTGGTGAAAATGAGCCACTTACTACGTTTCCGATCACTTCTCCGTTCACAACCACGGTGTGTCCATTTCTTGCTGCTTGTCGGCCTTCTATTTTGAAGCCGCGTAGCGCGCGTCCTGTTTTATTGGCTATCTTTTCCTCGAGAACTGATTTGCCGATAAAATTGTTATTCATACAGACGAACCGCATTAGATTTGCCTGTTCAGGAGTGGTCTCTTCATCAAGTTCATGCCCATATAGCGGCAATCCCGACTCAAGTCGTAGGGTGTCACGTGCTCCTAGTCCGGCAGGTTTTACGCCAGCATCTAAAAATAGCTGCCATAGCTCTACGATAACATCGTTATCGGCATATAGTTCTACGCCATATTCACCAGTGTAGCCGGTGCGACTAACGATTACGGTTTTATTATTCCAGGTTACCTCTTTGAAACGGAAAAACTTGATTTCGCTTAAGTCTATTTTGAGGACAGATTCAACAGGCGCTTTTGACAAAGGCCCTTGTATATCAATTTTGCCGCAGTTATCAGATATATCGGTCACTGTCGTTGTTGCTGATACGTGGTCCTTGATCCATTGTAGATCGTTTTCTTTTGTTCCTGCATTAACAACTATCATCCATTTATTTTCATTAAAGCGGTACGTGATGAGGTCATCAAGTACACCAGCTTCTTCATTTAGCATGAAGCCGTAGCGGCATTGCCCGTCAACAAGAGGTTCGATATTCGTTGTTAGTAATCGTTTTATATCTTCTTTTACTTCCGGGCCTTCGAGGATGAATTCTCCCATGTGGCAGATGTCGAAGATGCTTACTTCATTACGGGTTCGGTTATGTTCGGCAACAATGCCGTCGTACTGAACAGGCATCATCCAGCCGCCAAAGTCGATCATGCGTGCGCCAAGGTCTTTATGTGCATTATGTAGTATAGTCTGTTGTATCATCTTTAGTATCCTTCCGAAATAGTAGAAACAGGAGGATAAATACGCTACTTGCGACAAAAAAGAAAGAAAAATCTATGTAAATATAGTAATAGTATATA
>DAOVUR010000215.1 GCA_030632465.1 bacterium
CTTTATGTTATGCGAAGTGAAAGAAAGCTGCGAAAATATTTATTGAGCGAAAGGTCCAAATAGAATAGCCGACTAATTTAACTTTAATATATTCAAAAGTTCTTTATTAACGCACCAGAACACCACATAGCGGTCGTTTGGAAAATAAGCCTGACAGAGAATAATTGATCCAAAGCGGACGTTGATTATTAAATTAGACGAGTATGGCTCTCTTAATTATTATCTTGCTAGACTGACTGAGGGTGATTCCCTAAAAACTTTTCCATACTCGATAGCAAACTTCCCGATATGTGAAAAACCATAATTGAAAGCTACTTGTGTCACCGTGGTTGTATCAGGTTTAGCGCTTAGCAGATCAAGGTAAGCGGCATCCAGACGTCGCTGTTTTATAAAAGCCATTGGGCCAAGTCCATATTTTTTCTCAAAAGAGCGCGACAGTGTTCTGATTGATCGACCTGAAATATCTGCAAGTTGATCACGTGTTATTGGGTTGCTTAAATTATCACAAATAAACTCTTCAGCTCGACGTATGTTATACGCGCCATCATTTATAAGTGATTCACTAGTATTTAAACCTTCGCTTGAATGCATGACAAAGCTTGCAAGTAAATCATCTTCAAGTTCTTTTAGAGTGATTTTGTTAGCAGGTGTTATATTATTTAGAACAGACCATGTTCTGGCAATAGATCGCAACATAAAACTACCAGTGCGATTAAAAAATGATATGTCAGTTGTTAATGAAGAGAAGTCCAGAGTATCTGACTGCAGTAATCTTTGAGAATAATCATGGACTGGATCAATAAAAAAGTTGCATACAAGAAAATGTGCATCTCTTTTCGCAGTGAGATCAAAGGTACGACCCGGTGTAAGCAGGTGTGCAGATTGCGCATCATATTCCTGATATCTTCCAGTTTCTGAAACAGTAAAGGGTGCACTCAGTGGAATAGATAAACCACAAAAATCTTCCTGTGGTTCTTTTATTACTCTGAATGAATTTGCTGAAACTGTAAACAGGCCAACACTATCGAGTTTCTTCATACAGATTTGAGCGTTGAATAATGAACCTGTAGTGGGTCTTATTAAGACATCGCCACCAACAGGTGAAAGAAATTCCTCGAGTTTTGTAGGGTCGTCAAATAACATGATTTCTTCATTCACTGATATATCGCCAATACCGCGCTCAATTATGCATTATAAGTGTAATGATGTCCCAAATGGGACTACGGTATGCGATATATTTCTTTAAGATGATGTTTCCACAAGAAATAGACAACTTTCTGTATTGAGCCGAGAAAATTTTATGAATAAGTCAATTTTGTTAGTTACCGGTTTGCTCGCTGTCAGCCTGATATCAGTGACCAGCCATGCCGCCAAACCCATCCAACATGATGCCGAACACTATATTTTACTGGATCAGCATAAAGATAAATGGTCGTTGGAAGATAAAAAAATTGACGAAAAACTTGCTGAAATTCAAAAAAAGAATAACGGCGAGAAACCTAATATCATTTATATCCTGATCGATGATGTTGGCATGGGTGAATTGGGTTCACCCATATTAAACAACGTACGTGGATATCGAACCCCCAATATCAATAAATTTGCCACGCAGGGCTTAGCGTTTAGCCGTATGTACTCTGAGCCTTCGTGTACACCGACTCGCGCAGCATTTCTTACCGGGCGTTTACCTATACGTAGCCATATGCTTGAGCCAAAGGTGGTTCCGCCTGAGGGTAGTGGGCTAAGTAAAGATGAAGTGACTATTGCTGAACTGCTGTCAAAGTCAGGCTACAACACGGCGCATATCGGTAAGTGGCATCAAGGTGATATAGAACAGGCCTATCCGCACAACCAGGGCTTTGATGTCGCTAGCTTCGCTATGCACAATCAGGCGACCTTTGGCTTTATGTTGACTGATGCGCAAAAAATGCTGACAGCACACTCCTATTCACCAGAATCAGAAGAACTGGACTATGTGCTCGACAAAAACTTTCGTCCCAGAGGTTGGGCGCTCAGCATAGATGGTAAGAAGGGTGAACAAGCAAAAGAGTGGGGAGTAAAGCCTGGAGAAGAGCTGACTTATGATTATTATGACAAGATGAACGCGCGTTTTCAACAACAGGCATTAGATAATCTGCGCCGTCTTGCTAAAGAAGATAAGCCTTTCTATTTAAATTATTGGCCAATGATCCCCATTGAATTTAACGGCCAAAGTATTAGACCTGCTACACCGAATGGCGGCACATGGGTTGATCGTATGCAGCAGTTGGACGGCTGGATAGGTGATATCCTTAACGAAGTAGAAACACTGGGTATTGCAGATAACACCTTTATTATCATTATGGGTGATAACGGGCCGATGAAACAGTTCCTTGGCAACTCTGGTTTTACCGATATGATCTATCGTGGTCATAAAGGTGAAACTACAGAAGGTGGTGTGCGTGTTGATGCGTTCATCCGTTGGCCCGCGGCGATTAAAGCAGGTTCTGTTGCTGGTGATATGATCCACGTTTCTGACCTTTATACAACCATTGCACGAATTACAGGTGCAACAAAACACATACCGCGTGACCGGGTTGTCGATGGCATTGATCAGACTTCGTTGTTATTAAATGGTGATTTGCATGGCCGACGTGATTATGTGCATATCTATAATGGACCCACCCTTGCTGCAACAGTCAAAGAGCAGTTCAAGGTGCATTGGCCAGCGCCAGGCACTGCCGCATTTAAAATGCCAGTCTATAACCTGTACCGCGATCTACGAGAAGAACGCCCGCTTAAAGTTGAAGCAATGTGGAGCGTAAATTATTTTGCTGCTATGCGTGCACGTCATATGGCTCTCAAGAAAAAGTTTCCAGATCGCAAGGAAACATATGCTAAGCCGTATGAGGGCGTCTCTAACCTTCGCCCCGAAACTAAGGCACTTGTAGACCTCTATGAAAAAACAAATAGTATGTCGAAATAGTAGCCTGGGAATAGTCGTTAAAGATAGCTGACAGAGAATTACATACATGATTAAAAATTATATTCTTCTTGCCGTTATTTTTATTACCGGCTGCTCAAGCATGTCGGCAATAGAAAAGGATCAGAAACGTAATGAACTTGATGCGATGGCAAAAGCTACGATAGCCAGTCTTATTGAAAAAGATCCTCAACTTAAAGAAGAAATTGAAAACTCACCGGGTTATGCAGTCATTGATGCAAAGGTAACCAAGGTGCCTATCGTGGGGGGTGGTGGTGCTGAAGGCGTACTCATAAATAAGTCACAGCGACATGTATATATTACAGCCAAAAGATTCGATATAGGTGGTGGTGTCGGTGCACGATCTTTTAAAGCGCTGATGGTTTTTGATTCACAGGAAGTAGTAGACGGCTGGATGAATGGAAACTGGGAGTATCAGGCAGGTGCCGAAGCATCGGCAGGTGAAGCCAGTGCAGATGGCGCTTCAGGTGGGGCCGGGTTTGTAATGCATGTGCTGGCAGAAGGTGGTGCATCTGCCACCGCTACAGAACGGATTAATAGCGTAAAAGTTTATAAAGAATTGACAGAAGAATACTGATTTTACTGTCAATTGTGATCATGGTTTTGAATGTCAGTTTTTGGTTACTTATTATCAGTTAGTAGAATCAGTTGAAGGACTGCTTATGATTGGTAGCAGACTTTATAGCCCTGTATTCCAGGTGCTCCATATTAGCCGGTTTCAGACTATCTGTTATTTTTGCGGGTAAGTCACACGATAAATAGCATTCGCATAATCATCAGAAATCAGCATGGAACCGTCCGGCATCGTTAA
>DAOVUR010000059.1 GCA_030632465.1 bacterium
AGATGAATGGCTTCTGCACCCACTGCGGCAATAACCATCAGTAGCATTATGTAAAGGGTTTGGCTGTCCTGATTCTTTTTCATTCGTTTCAAACATATTGGGGCAAGGTATTTTGCGCCGATAAGTAGCACTGGAATATAAATTGCCATACCGATAAGGCGCATAGTTAGGATGCCACCATCAAAACCTACGGTATGAATCGCTAAACATACGGCGAGCACAGTCAATGCCGCAACATCAGTAAACATTGTTGCGCCGACAGTAACGGTTATGCACTCTTTTTTCATAAGTTTATGTTTAATCAGTATTGGCAGTGCCAGCAAGGTGTGGGAGGCTAGTAGTGAGCCTATTAGTATTGCTGTGAGCCATGAGTATCCAAATAGAAGCGCCGATATAAGGCCCACTGATAATGGTATAGCAAATGTTGCCAGTCCGTATGTCATGGATTTATGACCAGTCCGCTTGAACTGTTGCATATCAATTTCCAGTCCAGCAAAGAACATAACCATGAGCTTGCCTACCTCTGCTAGAAACTTCATTGTTGTACCATCAGGAGAAATAAGTCCAAAGCCTCTTGGGCCAAGAATAAGGCCGCCAATAATAAGCCCAACAAGTCCAGGTAGACGCAAGCGTTCGAATATACGCGGAAGAAACAGAATGATTATCATTACCAGCATGAATGTGGTAAGCGGGTCTAAAGGTAGTATAGGCTCAGGTAGTTTCATAGTGCTATTATTGTTGATTTAGTGGCCTAAAAAATCAATCTTATTCTTATATGTTCTAAGAATAGCTGAGATGCGTGTGTGGGTGTCCTGCCAAAAGGGGATATTTGTTATAAAACAGGCTGTTTTCTATTTCTCGATGTTGACATGGCGCAACGCTCTGATATAGTTACGGGATGAATGCATTTACATATAAAAATAACGAATTATTTGCTGATGACGTATCGGTTAAGAAATTGGCCAAAGAATACGGAACGCCATTATATATTTACAGTCGTACACACATGCGTGATCAGTACGCAAAGTTAGTGGAGGCGATGGCTGAGGTTGATCCTCTTATCTGCTTTTCTGTTAAAGCTAACTCCAATCTAGCTGTTATAAAGACTTTTGTTGATCTAGGCGGTGGGCTTGATATTGTTTCTGGCGGTGAGCTCTTTAGGGCTTTACGTGCTGGGGCTGACCCATCCAAGATTGTCTATGCTGGTGTTGGCAAGACTGTTGAGGAGATTGAGTATGCTTTAAAAGAGAATATCCTTTTCTTTACTGTTGAATCTGAAGGTGAGGCGCGTCGTATTTCTGAATGTGCTGTACGGCTTGGTACAACGGGACGTATTGCGTTTCGAGTTAATCCTGATGTTGATCCTAAGACGCATAAATATATTAGTACTGGCAAGAAAGAGAATAAGTTTGGTTTAGATATTGCACGTGCTACGCAGGCTTATGCTGATGCGGCTAATATGCCTAATATCGAGATAAGCGGTATGCATCTGCATATTGGTTCGCAGATTTTATCGTCGGCTCCTTTTGGCGAGGCTTTAGAGCGGGTGCGTGATCTATGTATGGATCTTAAGGGAAAGCATGAGTCGTTTAAATATCTTGATATCGGAGGTGGTATAGGTATTAAGTATGAGCCGGAACATGAGGCGCTTGCGCCAGAAGCGTATGCGGCTACTGTTGTGCCGCTTTTAAAAGAGCTTGGTCTTAAGGTAGTGTTAGAGCCTGGGCGTAGCATGGTTGGTAATGCTGGTGTTCTGGTTAGTGAGGTTCAGTATGTTAAGGATAACCCATTTAAGAAGTTTGTGGTTATTGATGCTGGGATGAATGATCTGGTGCGGCCGGCTTTGTATCAGGCATATCATGAGATTATTGCTGTTGATGAGTCGGTCACAGAAAAAGTGTTTGGTGATCTGGTTGGACCGATTTGTGAGTCCGGAGATTTTCTTGCTGCTAACCGTGAGTTACCAGCAGTTAAGCCGGGCGAGTTAGTTGCAGCGTTAAGTAGTGGTGCTTACGGATATACAATGGCATCTACTTATAATAGTCGTCCACGACCTGCAGAAATAATGGTTGATGGCGATAAGGCGTTTGTCATTTCGAAGAGAGAGACTTTACAGGATATAATTAAGAATGAAATCAGTTTAGAGGAGGTTATTTAAATGTTAAAAGGAACTTATACGGCAATTGTTACGCCATTTGCAGCGGATGGATCAGTGGATTACGATACATTCAAGAAACTTGTTGAGTTTCAGATTGAAGGTGGTGTTGATGGGATTGTTCCTGTTGGTACAACTGGTGAGTCACCAACTTTAAATGTTGATGAACATCTGAAAGTGATTGCAACTACTGTTGAACTCTGTAAGGGAGTGGATAATGTTATAGTTGTAGCTGGTACAGGTGCTAACTCAACTAGCGAGGCAATTGAACTTACAAAGCGTGCAGCTGATATTGGAATTGATGGAACGTTGCAGGTTACGCCATACTACAACAAGCCAAGCAGGCAAGGTCTGTTTGAGCACTTCTCCGCTGTTGCAGAAGTTGGTGTGCCGGTTGTGTTGTATAATGTGCCGGGTCGTTCAGGCATTCCTATTCCTGTTGATGTTGTTGCTGACTTGGCTGCAAATCCAAATATTGTGGCGATCAAAGAAGCTGGCGGTAGTGTTGAGCGCGTTAGTGCAATATTGGATCTTTGTGATATAGCAGTTGTTTCTGGTGATGACTCACTTGCGTTACCAATGATGGTAGTGGGCGCTAAAGGTGTTATTAGTGTTGCTTCCAATATTATCCCAGATAAAGTCTCTAGCATGATCAATGCCGCTAATAGTGGTGACTGGGAAAAAGCGCGTGAGATGCATAAGAAATATTACAGCCTTTTCTCTGGAATGTTTATCGATACAAATCCTGTTCCTGTTAAGGCCGCAATGGCTATGATGGGCTTATGCTTAGAAGAGTATAGACTTCCTATATGCGCTATGTCCGATGAGCTAAAGACTAAGCTTAGCGCTATATTGTCATCAGTAGATGTTCTTAAAGGAGATGCGTAATGGTTAAACTTGCTATATTAGGTGCTGCTGGAAGAATGGGTAAAGCGCTTATCAGTTGTGCGGAACGTGTAGATGGTGTAGAGGTTGTTGCTGCAATAGAGATTGAGGGTAGTCCGTTGTTAGGTGTGGATGCTGGACTTACTGCGGGTGTTTCTGAGTTGGGTGTTGAGATCACGTCTGATATGACAGCGACAGGTGTGGCAGATGTTGTTATTGATTTTACATTCCATGAGGCGTCTCCACTTAATGCGGAACGTGCAGCTGAGTTTGGTCAGTCAATTATTATTGGCACAACAGGTCTTACTGACGAAGAAGCAGATGTTGTAAAGAAAGCGGCAGAGAAGATTCCGATAGTATGGGCGCCAAATATGAGCTTGGGTGTTAACTTGCTCTTTGCGATGGTCGAGAAGGCTGGGTCAATTTTAGGTGTGGAGTATGATGTAGAGATTGTTGAGACGCACCATAAACTCAAAAAAGATGCACCAAGTGGTACTGCGCTAAGGCTGGCTGAGCAGGTGGCTGCCGGACGCTTGCAGAATCTTGAGGATGTAGGATGTTACGGGCGTCAAGGCCTCGTTGGTGAACGTCCTGTCGGCGAGATTGGTGTGCATGCCGTGCGTGCTGGGGATGTTGTGGGAGATCATACGGTGACATTTGCTATAGAAGGCGAGCGTATTGAATTTACGCATCGTGCATCTAGCAGAGATACATTTGCTATGGGTGCGGTTAAAACAGCAAAATGGGTGGCTGATAAAAAACCAGGTCTATATGATATGCAGGATGTTCTCGGCTTGCGTGAGTAGTCCACAGATTACGCAGATTAAAAGGGATTAAAAAAGTGTTGTCCACAGATTCGGTAAGCTTAGGGTAGAGTAGTTACCTATCTCCGAGAGGTAACAGCCCTGTTGGGTTTCAGCTCTACGGTTCTACCTCTCGGAGATAGGTAGATACTTTATAAATAGGAAAAATAATGGAATATGGGCTGTCATTAGGTTCCAATCTTGAAGATCGGTTAGAAAATATTCGGTCTGCATGTGATCTGATTGCGGATATTGCTGGTATCAAGACTGTAGAGCAGGCATCTGTTTATGAAACTGCGCCAGTTGATGTGCCGAAGGAGTATGAGCATCTAGCTTTCTTGAATACGGTTGTTATTGTTGAAACAGATTTGGAGCCGGCAAATTTGCATGATAGGCTTCAGGAAATAGAGAGTAAGATTGGGCGAGTTCGTAGCAAGGAGCAGAATGCGCCACGGCTAATAGATATAGATTTGATTTATGCAACGGGTATAACTTGTAATACAGAGACATTAATATTGCCACATCCGCGGTGGGCTGAACGTAGATTTGTTGTAGAGCCATTGGCAGAAGTTAGGCCGGACTTGGTAATTGATGTGACAAAGGGCACTGTTAGTGACGTGCTTTTATCTTTGCCGGCTGAATAGCTGGTCATTGAGCGAAGCCGAAATGCCCAGCAATCTAACAACTGAGAACTGAAAGCTATAATTTATTATGAAAACATGGAATGTAAATTCAATTAAGGCGTTAAAAGGTCAAGGGAAGATATCTTGCCTGACGGCTTATGATTATACGACAGCACGAATCATTGATCAGGCAGAAATTCAACTTATTCTAGTTGGTGATTCACTAGGCATGACTATGTTGGGTTATAAGACAACTTTGCCTGTTACGCTCGAGCATATGTTGCATCATGCAGAAGCTGTGGCTAGGGGGGTGGTTGATGCTATGGTGGTTGTTGATATGCCGTTTATGTCTTACCAAATCTCTATAGAAGACGCTATTAGTAATGCAGGTATGCTGATGAAAAATGCAGGTGTTGATGCTGTTAAAATCGAGGGGGGCGCTTTTCGTGTGCCAGTGATAGAAGCTCTGGTAGAGAATGGCATTCCTGTTATGGGGCATATTGGGCTTACACCGCAGAGTGTGCATGCTATGGGCGGCTACAAAGTGCAGGGTAAAAAGAGCGAAGATGCTATTAAGCTGGTTGAGGATGCGAAAGCATTGGCTGATGCAGGTGCTTTTGCTGTTGTACTTGAATGTATTCCTGCTCTACTTGGAGAAGAGATATCGAAGGCTATAGATGTGCCTACTATCGGCATTGGTGCTGGTGCGGGCTGTGATGGACAGATTCTTGTTACCCACGATATGTTAGGTCTTTATTCAGAACTTACACCCAAGTTTGTTAAGCGCTACGCAAATATGGAAGCTGATATGAAGATGGCCTTTAAGCAGTATAAAGATGAAGTAGAAGATTCCGAATTCCCTGCAGACGAACATACTTTCTAGATGGGTGCAGGGTGCTACAACCGCTACGCTAGAGTGCCTGCGGCTGAGTGAAAGGGGAGAGTAAAGATTAAAAGTTTACTTGCCCTTCGGCTCCGCTCAGGGAACTTAGTGGCTCTCTTACGCATTTAGGTCATTGAGCGGAGCCGAAATGCCCTCAATAAATAAAAAAGCCAGAACCTAGTATCTAATACCGGATTCTGGCTTATGTTTTTGAGTGGACTTACTCTACGAGAGAGAAGTCATCTTTGGAAACGCCACATTCTGGGCATATCCAATCTTCAGGAATATCAGCAAAAGCTGTGCCTGGAGCAATTCCGCCATCAGGGTCACCAACTTCAGGATCGTATACCCAACTACAAACATCACATATATATTTCATTTTATTATTCTCCTTAATTGTTAATTTCAAATACTTTATGCCTATTCATAGATTAGCACAATATATTTTCTATTTTTGTTTAGAATATATAACTAAGATGATTACATTGGTCTTGCATGAATGTGGCTCTTGGTATATTATCTGTCTATGAAAAGGGCGCTGTTTTGGAAGAATCTAGGTAATGGTAAGATTAGCTGTGAGCTTTGCCCTCATAGGTGTGTTTTAAGTGATGGACAAGTTGGGATCTGTCGCGTGCGTGGTGTTAAGGGAGATCAGTTTGAGGCGTTATCGTATGGACATGTCTCTTCCGTAGCTATTGACCCAATAGAAAAGAAACCTCTATATCACTTTTTGCCTGGTAGTAAGATTTTTAGTGTTGGTGGATGGGGCTGCAATTTCTCATGTAAGTTTTGTCAAAACTGGGAGATATCACAGCAGTTTAGTGAAGACTCCAGAACCGTAACAGCAGAGGCGTTGGTTCAGCAGGCTGTCGATTCTGGTACGGGTGCAATTGCGTATACCTATAATGAGCCATTTGTTAATTATGAGTTTGTTTATGATTGCGCTAGATTGGCCAGAGATAATGGCTTGAAGAATGTACTAGTTACTAATGGCTATATTATGCCGGCGCCGGCTAGTCAGCTTCTACCTTACATTGATGCTGTTAATATTGATATCAAGAGTTTCGATAAAGATTTTTATGTTGAGCATTGTTGCGGTGACTTAGTGCCGGTTCTTAACTTTGCTAAGCAGGTTAAGGCGTCTGGATGTCATCTTGAAATTACTAATCTGATTATCCCTGAATGTAATGATGGTGATGATGTGATCTCTGCATTAGCAGAATGGATTGCTGATAATCTTGGGCGAGATACAGTGTTACATCTCAGCGCTTATTTTCCACGTTATAAGATGAATATCAAGCAGACATCGTATGAGCTGTTAGAGCATGCGAGAGAGTTGGCTCTTAAGAAACTGGATAATGTCTATTTAGGGAATGTTTAGGCACCGCGCGCTCCCGTTATGATTTTGCTGTATCATATACGGTTCGTACTGCGATGCTGTTCTTTTTGGCGGCAGCTGCGCAGTCGCTATATTCCGGGGAACGGGTTATATCTTTTCCGTTAAGGGTTCCGATCTTTACTCTTATGTCGCCGTAAGGAGTTTTAACTGTCTCGTGGCGGCGCTCTAGAATAGTTCTCTTAGTTTCATGTTCTCTGACTCCGAACGTAGTGCTTTCTTGAAAAATTGTAGTAATGAGATCTTCTTTGCTGGCTGGAGTACTAAGTACTGTTAGCAGACATCCGGGACGCTGTTTTTTCATCTGTACAGCTGATGTGAATACATCTAGTGCACCTTCAGCTAGTAATTTCTCGCATAGTGATCCGATCAATTCTGGGTTCATGTCATCTAGATTACTTTCAATTACGATACAGCTATCTGTCTCTTCTGTTGAGCTGCTGGTGGAATTTTCCATCATGACGGCGCGAAGCATGTTGATTCTGTTTTTGAGTTTGCGTTGCCCAAATCCAACTCCGGTATCTTTTATGATTGTTGTGTTGCTGGCTTCGTTATTTGGTAGCTCGTTTTTCCAGGTTGTTAATAGTGCGGCGCCGGTTGGTGTTACCATCTCAAACGGCTCAGCTGTTTTCTCGATAGGGTGTCCTTTTAGTAGCTCGATTGTTGCTGGTACAGGAACGGGTAGGCGACCATGTTCGCAGTCTACGTAGCCGGTACCAACGGGCAGCGGGTCAACCGAGACAGCTTCTACCTTAAGGAGCGAGAGTGCAAGGCAGGAGCCGATAATGTCGATGATTGAGTCTACAGCACCTACTTCATGGAAATGTATATGATCGGTGGTGGTGCCGTGTACTTTTGCTTCTGCATCTGCTAGGTTGTTAAATACTTTGATGCTCATTGCTTTAACATCGTCAGGCAGGGTGCTGGCATTGATCATCTCGCAGATAGGGCCTAGGTGGCGAATAGGTTTGGCTTCCGGGCCGATCTTTACGGTTACACGTGTGCCGCTAAGACTATGTTCGTTGGCATCTTCTTCTTCGATTTTGAATGTACCGATGTTTAATGATTCAAGTGCTGTTTGTAGCTCTACTGTTGATACACCAAGATTTACTAAGGTACCTAGAATCATATCCCCGCTTGCACCACCGATACTATTGAAATTAATAATGTTCATACCTGTTTCCTTTTTGTTTTTCAGTTCACAAAAGCATGAATATACACGGATGATGCTCTACTGAAAAGGAAATTAGGGAATGTTGTTTTATGACGGTGCGCTCTGGAAAAAGGTTTTAACCACAGATTAACATGGATGAACACGGATCTGCTCTGCGGTGCGGTGCGCTATGAAGGGATTTACTACGAATGAGGAACACGACGAATAAAAGGGGAAGGGACTAAAAAAATGTTATGCTGCTCTACTGAAGATTTTACCATGAAGCGCATGAAGGACATGAAGAAAAAAGAGTGCTCTACTGAAAAGATTTTTTTGACAGGATTTACAGGATGCTGCTCTACTGAAAAGAAAAAGAAAGTTAGGGAATGGTGCGCCATAAAGAAATCGACTATAGATGGTCGATTCAATAATTATTCACTATTCATTATTAGTTATTCACTAAATACTGTTCTGTTAATCATGGCGGCGGATACGCCAGCGCCGAAGCCGTTGTCAATATTGACTACACTGATGCCGGGCACACATGAACTGAGCATGGCCATGAGTGCAGTCATTCCGTTACGGCTGACGCCGTAGCCGATGCTTGTAGGGACGGCAATGATTGGTCTGTCGATAAGTCCGCCAACTACGGATGGTAGTGCGCCTTCCATGCCTGCAACAACGATGACGGCACGTGATTTTCTTAGTAGTTCGACATGTGGCATGATGCGGTGTAGGCCTGCCACGCCGGCATCATACACTCGCTCTACTTTTGCGCCTAGGCGTCCGGCTGTGAGTGCGGCTTCTTCGGCGACTGGTAGGTCTGATGTACCTGCGCATACAACTGTCACTAATCCTTTAGGCTCAGATAGTGGTACGATATCCATGGTGATGGCGTTTGCGGTTTCGTGAAAGGTTAGTTCTGGAAGATCTTGCTTAAGCTCTTCAAACTGTTCCTTGGTGGCACGGGTGGCGTATACGTTTTGGCCTGCTTTGATGAGCGACTGCATGATGCCGAGAATCTGTGGCGTGGTTTTTCCAGGGGAGAATATTACTTCTGGCATGCCGCGACGTTTCAAGCGATCTGTATCCACTTTTGCGAAACCTAGATCGTCGATGGTAGATTCTGTTGATTGTTGGGCAGTCATAATTTTATCCTGTAGCTAAATGAGCCATTTCTTTAGTAAGTAAAGAGCTGTTTCCGTGTATATTCTTGTCCGCTAGCCTTGTTAAGTGCATTAATAACTTTTTGTCTGACGTTGGGTGATAAACGTCGACCTTTACATGCTTTGGTCACCATCTTATGGGTGATATGCTCTGTTGAGCTTGCAACGAGGTCATGTGATTTGAGTTCATGTTTTTCCATGAACTCGGCAAAAGGCTGTTCGCCCATATCGCGTTCTATATCTTTTTTCATTATTTTCCTTAAGTAGTCACCTAT
>DAOVUR010000032.1 GCA_030632465.1 bacterium
AACTGCAGATAGACCGCTTAATACTGATGACTATTTTTTCTTAGCAAGTATCTCTTTTATATGCTCAATATACTTTTCAGGACCACCAGGCTGATAACCAGTTCTGCCAATCTGCTTTCCTGCGGCATCCAAAACTAATACAGTAGGGAATCCACGCACTCCATACCTCTGCATTAATTCCTGATTCTGTTTACTCAGCTCAGGAGCTAACTTCGTTCTTCTTGGGAAATCAGCCATAAAGAGAACTAAGTTATCTTTTGCATATTTTGCAAACTCATCTTTCGAGAAAACCTCATTATCAAGCTTGATGCACCATCCACACCAGTCTGACCCAGAAAAATCTACCAGAATAGGCAGATTCTTTTCCGTGGCCAGCTTTGTTGCCGCAGCAAAATCTGTTAACCAATCAGCATGTGCCGTAACAGTTTCCTCAACAACAGCTTTTTCTGCAATAGCGCCACCCACAACTACATCTTTACATCCAGCAAATACCACTACTAACAACGAACCTACAATTAATGCTCTTTTTTTCATGTCCAACTCCATTCTAACTACTATATTATACTCTACCTTTATGAACAGACTGCTCACGAGCAGCATAGCCACCAATTTTATATGCACAATCTCGAATTACACCATACAACATTGCACAACCATAATCCTTACTTTCTGACTGACCTTTATCCGCTAAATCCTTAAGATCATCTACCAATTTTAACGTTTTTTCAATATTACTACTCTCTTTTGTTGTCATATATAATATATCCTGAATTTATACTTTGACACTATAACGCTAATTTCATGCCAATAGTACCTGCATACAGGATAAACATCGTAAAATACTATCAATACCAAGCTTATGCAAAAAGAGACATATTTAGCCATGAAAAAAGTGTCTCATGAAAACAGAAAATGCGACACTTTGCGACTTACAGAGCCCCCCGCATCACTAGATTTAGCTCCTGATTATAAAGGGATACTGCTCCTCACCTATCACGGCATAGGTAAACCGTAAGGCCCATGTCCATCTTCCTTTGTTTCATGCGGTGTACCTGGATCGGTCCCTGCACCCCAAACACCATGCGGAACATACTCCCCTTTAGGAGCAGTGATCACTCCGTCCTCCATGATTTTATCAATTGCTTTATGAATTCTTCTTTTACGCTCCACATCATCTTGTTCACTCTTACGCTTCACTACAAACAAAGTTACCGCTATAAGTATGGAAAAAATAAAACTTACCAGAATCATTAGAAGGTGAGATGCAAGTGAAGGCCACGATGGAATACCCAACATACTATCAAAAATCACAGGACCTAAACATACCCCTAAATATGTTGTGACAGTTACTACAGGAATGGAAATAAGCCATATCCAACTAGAAGAAATAGTACTTCGATTTAAAACAACTATTGGTGGTACAATAAAAGCACACACAATCAAAGCAAATCCACCCCAAGTTGTCATCATCGCCTCCTTGAACAATTACCCAACAATAAAACTAACGGCACCTGGCTCAGGCCTGCTTAGTCGCCATTCACCTCAAAAATATTCCTAAACGATTCAGGATCAGCAAAAACTTTTTTGAAGCGACGCATAAAGTGCGATCCATGCGCACCATCAGCATAACGATGATCAAATGTGAAAGTGATAATCACAGAAGTTCCCACCACCACTTTATCGTCACGCACAATAGGCATCTTTCGCGGTTTACCTATACCGATAATTAATGGGCATCTAGAATAAGGCGAAAGCGGTATAAAAGCATTCTCAATACCAAGCGCACCAATATTTGTTATCATTGCAGAACCAAATCTATCCCGCGGCATACCTAGCGATGGAATCGCTATATTTAACGTGAACTGCAGAAACTCCTGAATCAGAAGAAGTGGTTTTAGCAGAAGCGTTGATATTGGATTAACCATCTGCTGTACCTTCATATTCTCCTTATCCCTATTATAACGCAAATCAGTTGCACGATCTTTTGAGATAACAGCTATTTCGTCCATTGATGCCTTGTTCGCATTACGAACAACAAAACCAGATAGATCCTTCCCTTTTGTACTCTTCAACAGTGTTGTAATAAATATATCTATCTCATTACGTTTATACAGATTACCCATACGCAAAACATGATTTAAATCAGAATATTTCTCAAGGCAGTGCGCAGTAATTTTTGTGACATAATGCGTAAGCGTTAAAGGTGTGTCGGATGACGCTGTTTTGAGAAAAGAAAGGGCTGCATCTACAGGCAGATCCAACATAGCATAAGTATTTGGATCGCGCGGGTGACGCCAACTCGCGATAGCTATTTTTCTATAACTTGTAAGATCCTGTTTCTTGCCTAAATTGATATTCATTTTTCATTACTCCCATGACACCACATCTTGCCCACTGCGGATCATTGACTTATACAGCCAATAAAACAAGAAATATTTTTTTCATTAGTACGGCACACTGTAACAAGTATCTAGAGTGAATGCATTTTCGATATGACGAATAACAGGATCTTTATCCCCGATTTTACCGACGACCTCTACAACATCAAAACGAAAGAACTCTGGCTTACGCTTTAATTTTTTAAGATATCTAACAGCACCACGAGAGAGAACATGCTTCTTCTTGCCATCAACCGCTGATATTGGACGCCCAAACGATTCGCTACCCTTTGTTTTCACTTCAACAAACACTAACGTCTTACTATCACGCGCAATCAGATCAAACTCATCACGATTCCCCACCCGCACTCGGCGCCCCACAATACGATATTTCTTTCGCTTAAGAAAACGCTCCGCCTGCTTTTCTCCCCAGATACCAGTTTCTAAATGTTCAGCAGTCATATAAAAAGTTCTCAGTCTACAGTCTTCAGTCTTCAGCTCGCTACCACACCCGATCTCACACTCCCACACCCACATACTCACATACCCAGTAAAACAGCTTTCCATAGCTGTTTAATCAGCATTGGAATGCTGATCTACTCTCCCCACTCCCTCACAGCTTACTCATCGCCTCGGCTTCTCTGACGGGTCTGAAAGAATAGCGATGTTCTGCACATGGCCCAAGCTCAAAGAGTGACTCTATATGCATCTGTGTCCCATAACCCTTGTGCTTAGCGAAGCCGTACCCTGGATAGGTCTGATCAAGTACAAGCATATGTTCATCACGAACAACTTTAGCTATAACACTAGCCGCGGCAATAGATAGACTTTTAGAGTCACCACCGACAATCGATTTTGATTCACACGGGAAAGTTTTTACTGGTAATCCATCAACGATAACAAAGTCTGGCACTTCAGGTAGATCAGCTACAGCCAGTGCCATTGCTTTATGCGTAGCTTGAAGTATATTGATCTCATCAATAGTTTCAGCCTCAACAAGCCCCACACCTATTTTAATCTCGGGAGTAGCCATTAAAACAGAAAAAAACTTAGCGCGTTTTTTCGCACTAAGTTTCTTGGAATCTGTAAGACCATCAAGTAGAGAGGATGCATCGCCGCACTCAACAAACGTCCGCTCGAAAACTACAGCTGCTGCAACTACGGGGCCGGCCAATGGACCGCGCCCAGCTTCATCTACACCAGCAATTTGAACATGACCCTCAATCCAATACTTCTTTTCAAAAAAAAGCAGAGTATCCTGCAAATCAACTAGTTTTTCTTTTGAATTCTGAATTCTGACTCCTGAATCCTGTTTTATATTATTTGCGGAATTTTTCTTTCAGGCGCGCCTTCTTACCAACCAACTCACGCAAGAAGTATAGCTTAGCACGACGAACATGTGCACTGCTTACTACTTCAATACTATCGATAAATGGTGAGTGAACAGGGAAAACACGTTCTACACCTATTCCATGAGATATACGGCGAACAGTGAATGTTTCCAAAGAGCTACCGCCATCTTTAGCGATCACAGTACCCTGAAACAACTGGATACGTTCTTTTTCACCTTCTTTAATTTTCACATTAACTTTAACATTATCACCAACAGCAAAATCAGGCACATCAGATTTGAGGTTAGACTTATTTATCTTATCAATTGCAACATTTATCATTACTTCCCCTTTTTAGGATCAAAGACCGCTATCTATTAAGCGACTACTTTTATTAAATATTCTACTTTTATACAATATGTAATTTCAACTATTCTACAACAAATCCGGCCTTCTCTGCTTCGTACGCAATTCAGATTGCTCTGTACGCCAGCTCGCTATCGCTTCATGATTGCCAGACAACAATACTTCTGGAACTTTAAGCCCCCTAAACTCAGGCGGCCTTGTATATTGCGGGTGTTCCAGACAACCTGCACTAAAAGACTCTTGTTCAGCAGCACCTTCGCCACCTAATACTCCAGGTAACAGACGCACAACTGCATCAACTACAACCGTTGCCGGCAATACACCATTTGTTAAAACATAATCACCTATTGATAATTCATACGGCGAAAACATCTCACAAACTCTTTCGTCTACCCCTTCATAATGCCCGCAGATGAAAATGATATGTTTTTCATCCACTAACTTCTCGGCAACTGACTGCTCAAAAGTCTGCCCTTGTGGAGTCATAAATATGATTCTCGACTCCGGTGTCACAACAGACTCTATAGCACGACATAGTGGCTCCGGCTTCATCACCATGCCGGGTCCGCCACCATACGGACGATCATCAGTTCTCTGATGAACATCAGTGGTAAACGATCTTAATTCAATAACATTAAACTCAACAGCCCCACGCTTAACAGCTTGCTTAAGCATGCTCTCTTGCAGAAAGCCGTTCAGCATGGCAGGGAAAATCGTTATAATATCAATTTTCACCAGCTCATCCCATTAAGACAAAAACAGATAACGCAACTACGTTACAAACTGCTTATGCCTCTACCTTTTCTTCAGCTTCCTCTACAACTGCCTCTTCTTCAACAGTTGGTGCAGCAACCTCTTCTGGAGCGACAGTAGCAATAACTTCTTCTACCTTTTCTGCAACAGCTGGGTTCTTAGCAACTTTACGGCTTTTCTTAACAAGACTTTTTACCGTATCACTTGGTATAGCACCTTCGCCAATCCAATATTCAATACGATCCATCTTAAGGCTGAAATTATCTTTCTTCATCCTAGGATCATACCAGCCCAATAACTCTATGAACTTACCATCACGTGGTGAACGAGTATCTGCTGCTACTACACGAAAACATGCTGCATTTTTAGAACCAGTTCTTCTTAATCTAATTTTAACTGCCATTTACTTCCCTCTCATTTACTATCACATATTGCTATCTAATCAATGACTGCACAAATTGAATCTAGTCACTTTTCCTCAAAAAGGTACGAATAATACACATTTTTACCGAAACATTGCAAGCTATGTTATATTTTTTATTACATTTTATTATTAGTCAGCTTCAAATAGCTGACTCCGCAACCTGCCCGCATTGCTTCGCAAAGCGGTGCAGGCGGGCTATTCACTACTCACTACTCACTACTCACTATTTTTGCTGTTTTTCCCGCCTTTGTAGGCTTAAAACTAAGTTTATCAGCTCCTTTTGGCGCAGTAACGCTTATCACTTTGCTATCCTGAAGCGTACCCCGCAACAACTCCTCGGCCATAGGATCTTCCACATAACGCTCTATTGCACGGCGTAAAGGACGCGCACCAAGAGCAGGATCATACCCTTTATCAATCAAAAACTCTCTTGCAGACTTAGATAAACGTAAAGACTTACCTTTATCCTCTAACCGACCCTTAACCTTTGCCAGCTCTAAATCCAGAATAACACTTACATCATCACGAACCAATTGATGGAAGACAATAGTATCATCAAGACGATTCAAAAACTCCGGTTTGAATACATGTTTTGCATCAGATATAAGCTGTGCTTTGAGGCGCTTATAATCAGCCTTCTTCCCTGAGTCGCCAAAACCTAAACCGCTTGATTTCTTTGCTGAGTCAAAACCCAGATTAGATGTCATGATAATCACAGTATTTCTGAAATCAACTTTTCGCCCCTGACTATCAGTTAGGCGACCTTCTTCCAGTATCTGCAGTAACATATGCATCACATCAGGATGCGCTTTTTCAACTTCATCAAAGAGCACCACTGAATAAGGATGACGCCTGACCCGCTCGGTCAACTGCCCACCTTCTTCATGCCCAACATAACCTGGAGGTGAACCGATCAGACGTGAAACAGTAAATTTCTCCATATACTCAGACATATCAAGCTGAATTAAGGACTCTCTTTTATTAAACATGAAACTGGCTAAAGTCTTTGCCAATAATGTTTTCCCGACACCTGTTGGTCCAAGAAATATAAATGAACCTATTGGACGATTAGGATCTTTTAAGTCTGCACGTGAACGCCTTAACGCTTTTGATATAACATCAATAGCATGCCCCTGTCCTACAACCATTTTCCGCAGCTCTTTTTCCATCCCCATCAACTTAGCAAGCTCTTCACCACCAAGCTTCTTGAGAGGAACACCTGTCGCCTTAGATATTATCTGCATGATATCTTCTGAAGTAACTGCTGTTCGATGCTCTTTACTGGCTTTTTTCCATGCATTAATTGTCTCATCAAGTAGCTCGCGCTCTTTACGCTCTTCATCACGTAATGATGCAGCATCTTCAAATCTCTGATCTTTTATTGCCGCCTCTTTACGCACCTTGATCTCGTCAATTCCAGCCTCTTTTTCCCGCAAATCAGGTGAACGAGTTGTTGATTTAATGCTAACTCGTGCACCAGCTTCATCAATCATATCGATAGCTTTATCTGGCAAGAAACGTCCATTAATATAACGATCAGAAAGTTTTGCCGCAGCTTCTAGCGAATCATCGGTATAGGAAACATTATGATGATCTTCATATCGATCTCTAATTCCCTGTAGAATCAGAACCGTATCCTCTACATTAGGCTCATCAACTCGTACCGTCTGGAACCTACGCTCTAATGCCGCATCTTTTTCAATATATTTTCTAT
The DNA here is from genome assembly GCA_030632465.1 of bacterium. Lineage (GTDB taxonomy): Bacteria > Verrucomicrobiota > Kiritimatiellia > UBA8416 > CAMZLY01 > CAMZLY01. The sequence continues at coordinate 6,967 of DAOVUR010000032.1, forward strand.
ATTCATTAAGTGTTGTTGCACCCACACACTGCAACTCACCACGAGCAAGTGCAGGTTTAATAATGTTGGATGCATCCATAGTTCCTTCAGCAGAACCTGCGCCTACAATAGTATGCAGTTCATCAATAAAAAGAATAATATTCTTCTCTCTTTTGATCTCTTCCATAACAGCTTTGATACGCTCTTCAAACTGTCCACGATACTTGGTACCAGCAATCATAAGCGCCATATCAAGGGCAACAACCTTCTTATTACGCATCCGCTCAGGAACATCACCCTTAATAATGGTTAAAGCTAAACCTTCTACAATTGCAGTCTTACCAACTCCAGCTTCTCCCAACAGAACAGGGTTATTTTTATTACGTCTACATAAGACCTGGATAACACGTTCCAACTCATCTTGACGACCAATAACAGGGTCAATTTTATCCTCTAGTGCCATGGCTGTCATATCACGTCCAAAGGCATCTAATGCAGGAGTCTTACTTACAGCCTTTTTTGTGGAAGCTTTGCCAGCCTTTTTCTTTGGCGCAACTCCCTCATCCTCTTCTTCATACTCTTCATCATATTCGCCATCTTCAAAATCAACATCGAGTTCTTTCATAATCTCAATTCTAGCATCATCCAGATCAACGCCAAGGTTACATAAGACCTGTCCGGCAATTCCCTCGCCCTCATGAATCAGACCTAAAAGAATATGCTCAGTACCAACATAAGAATGTCCCAACGCCTGAGCCTCTGCCATTGCCAGCTGAAACACCTTCTTGGATCTCGGCGTAAAAGGAACCTGCCCAGCAGTCTTCATTCCTGGCCCCTGCCCAACAATCTGCTCCACCTCAAGGCGCACAGACTCCAAGGAAAGCCCCATATGATCCAGAACCTCCACAGCAACACCCTCACCCAAAGCGATCAATCCTAACAATAAATGTTCCGTACCTGCATACGGATGATTAAATCGTTCAGCCTCTTTTCTGGCCAACTGTATAACTCTCTGCGCTCGTGGCGTAAAATTTGAAAATCCATTCATCTTAGAAAATCCTTATTACTTCTCTAGCATTACACTACCGGACAAAGTAACTGCCTCATCAGCAAGTTTAACTTTTCTTACTCCATCTCTAACAACTGTTGCACGTAAATAGTCACGCTCTTCCTCGGACATAACCTTTCCTGCCTCTTTCTGCAAGTGCCCCGGTTGCGTAACCAACATAATTTCACTTATTTTCGATACCGTTAAGTTTTTAACTAAACCAAGATCCACACCTAAACGAAGCGCACTTAACATATCAATTGATTCACCTGACGACAATAAACGAGCATGAGTCAATATCCCAAAAGCACGGGCAACATGATCAAACAGATAAGACTGCTTCTGCTCCATTAGGCGTGCTCTGGCATTCTCTTCATGTACCACAAGCTCCCTAACAAGTTTATCAAGCTTCTTAATGATATCTCCCTCAGACATACCTAGCGTCGACTGATTAGAGACCTGGAAAATACTACCAAATGATTTTGTCCCTTCGCCCAGAATCCCCCTAATAGCCAGTCCAATACTGCTCAAGCCATTAAGTGCTGCGTCCAACTCGCCTGTCAGTTTCATGCCAAGAAGATGCACCATAACACTTGCCCGCAGCCCTGTACCAACATTACTAGGACATGCAGTTAGATAACCCAACGCAGGAGAAAAAGCAAAATCCAGACTACTCTCGATTTCAGAATCAACAGAGTCAATAGTTTTCCAGATAGAATTAAGATGTAACCCTGCCTTAACCGCCTGCAAACGCAGATGATCCTCTTCATTTATCATAACCGCAATATGCTGATCTTCGGCAACAACCAAGGCGCTACCTTTTCCCTTTTTCGCCAATGCAGAGCTAATCAAGTTACGCTCAATCAACACCTGCTTGTCAATATCTCTCAATTGATCCATCTCAAAAAAAGAAAGACCAGTAAAGGATGGCAATTTTTCAAATACGTTTTTAAGATCAGTGCAAACCTGAAGAGACTCATTCTCACCAGCCCAGCCAGGAAACGCCATGCCTTTAAGATCACGCGCCAACCTTACACGACTACTAATCACAATGCCAGTATTACGACGTGACATCCACGCAACTGGAGATTCTATAAGCTGATCAATATACATTTTTATACCAACATTTATCTTGCCCAAGCCCTAAACGGACCATAATGGCTACTTAGTGGCAGCAATACTATCACGTATCAATGCTGCCTTCTCAAAATCCTGCGACTCTATAGCTGTAGCGAGGTCCAATTCCAGACTCTCTAAGCTCATAGCTAACTTTGCATTCTGTGGAACCTTGCCTTTATGCTGATAACCTTTATGCATCATTGCCAACATAGGCTGCAATTCCTCTTTAAAAACATCATAACAGTGCTCACACCCCATGCGCGACCTCTTAGTAAAGTCACTCTGACGCATATGACAATGCGAACAACTAACTTCATCTTTAACAGGAGCTTCCGCTTTCACAGAGTTCTTTACACCTACCCCGAAAAGAAAATCACTCATTCCCATCGGAGAAGATATTTCAGGACTATGCTTCCCGGAACACTCTTCACATACAAACAGCTCTTTTTCTGAACCATCTATAACCTGCTTGAGGTAAACTGTTGCTTCACTTAAATTACATAACTCGCAAATCATCACGAAATCCTTATCCTTAAAACATATCAAAACCAGAATAACAGCATATAACTGCAACTAGTCATCTTCAATATTTGATCTTCACTCTTATACATAAAAGCTTGGTGCACCCGAGAGGATTCGAACCTCCACGCCCTTAACAGGCACATGGACCTGAACCATGCGTGTATGCCAATTTCACCACGGGTGCATACAAATTGATACTCTCAAAATCGCCTCGCATACTATTGAAATCAGCACCACAAGGTCAACAGGATTCTCTATTTACTTTAATACTTATTCGGCCCTTACCTTATTCATATTAGGATAAGGGGCACCGCTCCTAAGGTGGTACGACTGATCAACAAAAGAAACTATCGACGGTGTTGATACAAAAAGTGTCTTTTTATAACAATCACGCCCTATTTGCTGAATAACTTTAACAGTATCCATTGCATCAACCTGTAATATCGGATCAAATACGCGAATAATTTTACCTAGATCATACACACCATAATTCACGTGACTTGCATTTTCATCAATCCGCAAAAATAGATGTTCGCTCTCACCACGCTTCCAGTACCTTAAACTATAAGTCCTAACCTTATCAACATAACCAGCAATATTCTTATCAAGAGACTTTATTTCAAAACCTCCCACCACATCGATATCAACTGCGTTAGACGTAAAAACAACTCCACGCCACCCGCCATCAATAGAAAGCTTATATCGCTGCAGCTTAGAAAAATCGAACCAACGATTTATATTAACCATAACAACTTCACGCTCACCAGGCTTGATCCTTAGATTCTTACATAACGGACTCTTCCTGATCACTGCTTTCGGCTCATCACGACTATCCAGTAGAGATGCCGTCACTGTGAAATCACCATATTCTTCATTGATAAAGATAGTTTGTTGGGAATCATTATAGATAGTAATAAACGCCCGAATCTCCTCATACTGTAAAACAGTCTTGTTTTCCACCTTCAGACCAATTCTAATTTGAGCCTCTACCGGACTAGTCACCACCACCAAAACAGCTATATATAATATGATTTTGGCAACACCCTTAAATCTACAACTCTTAAACAGATCCATATCTCCACCTTATTTCATATTTAATCCGAAAACTTCTCTTCAACCGCATCAAGAATGATATGCAATAGTAATTGATGAACTTCTTGAATACGCTCCGTCACCCCACCAGGCGCAATTAGTTCCAAATCACCCATTCCTGCCAACTGCCCACCATCTTTACCTAAAAGACAGATAACCTTCAGCCCTTTACTATGCGCCATAAGCAATGCTTGCTTAAGATTCTCAGCACTACCACTACTGCTAAAGAGAACCAAGATATCGCCAGATTTACCTAATCCCTCAATCTGACGACTAAATATATACTCAAAACCAAAATCATTACCGATACAAGTCAAAGCCGTAGAGTCAGCAACCAGCGACACCGCAGGCAAAGAGACGCGATTAGTCCTAAAACGCCCCACCAGCTCTTCAGCCATATGCAGAGATTCTGCAGCACTGCCACCATTGCCAGCAGTAAGGATTTTATTACCAGCCACAAGCGCATCAATAATCATGCCATTAATCGCAACAATCTTATCAGCATGACCAAGAACCTCTTCAATCGCAGAAGCACTATCACGTATAGAATTTTTAATCTTTGAAATCATAACAGCCATTTTTCCCTCAACAAACCATCTTTATACCATATTTCACACATGGACCACCACTTTATTTCATCTATTTCCCTGTTTCCCTGACACGAATAATACTATTCGCTTTTCCAGTGTTGCGATCTATATCAATCATTACCCCCTCCAACACAACCTTCTCTTTGGCTAACGAAAATTTTGCTGGCATGCCGGTCACAAACGTAGAGATAATAGCATCAACATCACGGCCAAGAATAGAATCTTTCGCTCCCGTCATGCCCAAATCCGTAATATAGGCAGTATCATCAGAAAGAATTTCTTCGTCGCTGGTCTGCACATGCGTATGAGTGCCAACAACAGCCGACACTCTTCCATTCAAGTAGCGCCCCATAGCAATCTTTTCTGAAGTAGCCTCCGCATGCATATCCACTAACACAACATTGCCAAGCCCATTAGTTTCCTTAAGTAACTGATCAACAGTTCTAAATGGACAGTCGTACGGCTTCATGAAAACCCGCCCCACAAGATTAATAACAGTAACATCTCCCCAAGCACTCGGCACGGTCACCAACCCGCTACCAGGACATCCAGGCGCAAAATTCGCAGGTCGTAACAAACGCGACTCCGTGAGAATAAACTGCTGTAACTCCTTCTGATCCCAAGTATGATCACCCAAAGTGATCACATCGGCACCAGCCGCAAGAAGTTCCTTCACAATCTTAGCCGTAATACCTCTTCCGCCAGCAGAATTCTCAGCATTCACCACCACAAAATCTAAATTATTCTCAGCTCGATACTGCTTCACTACTCGGGCAAAAACCGCCCTGCCAGCAGAACCAACAACATCGCCTACCATTAAAATATTCATATATTAAGCTCCTAGATATCAGTTATCAGTCTTCCCGCCGCCGCTCTTCGAGCTATAGCGGACAGGCAGTCCTCAACTATTCAATATTCATTATTAGTTATTCACTATTTTGCATACTCAATACTTCGAGTTTCACGAATGACAACAATTTTTATCTGCCCTGGGTACTTAAGTTCATCTTCAATTTTTCTACTAACATCACGAGCCAATACCATTGCGCTATTATCATCAACATTCTGCGGGTCAACCAGTAATCGCACTTCGCGTCCAGCCTGAATCGCATAACTCTTATGCACACCCTCAAAACTGTTGGCAATACTCTCCAATTTTTCAAGACGCTTAACGTAAATATCGGTTGTCTCTGATCGCGCACCAACACGTGAACTAGATATTGCATCTGCCGCCGCACATAGATGTGCATACAACGACTCTGCCGGCACTTCTTCATGATGCGCAGCAACTGCATTAACAACCAGAATACTTTCACCATGACGTTTCAGCAAGTCTGCACCAATAATTGCATGCCCACCCTCAACCTCATGATCAAGTGCTTTCCCAATATCATGAAACAGACCTATACGCTTAGCAATAGAAACGTCAAGATCAAGCTCACCAGCCATTACACCCATCAGTTGCGCGACTTCCAACGAATGATTCAGTACATTCTGAGTATAACTTGTTCTGTATTTCAGGCGACCTAATTTACGCGTAAGCTCCGGAGCCACATCTTGAATACCAGCAGCATAGACAGCCTCTTCGCCAGCTTTACGTATCGTTTCTTCCATACTCTCCTGAACAGACTCAACAACTTCCTCAATTCTCGCAGGATGAATA
>DAOVUR010000016.1 GCA_030632465.1 bacterium
ACAGCTATGGAAAGCTGTTTTACTGTGTGTAGATCAGCGCTCCGACGCTGATTCGAGAACAGCTATGGAAAGCTGTTTTACTGTGTGCGTGTTTTCCGCGCCACTGATTCTATTGCAAAAAAATAAGGAGTAGCTTTCGCTACTCCTTCTGGGTTTTTTGGCTCCGGCGGTTGGGCTCGAACCAACAACCAAGTGATTAACAGTCACCTACTCTACCATTGAGCTACGCCGGAATTTGAAACTCGAGAAAAGATACCATTTGTAGGGTTTATGTCAACAGCAAGATGCATATTCTCAAACTTTTTTTCTTAATGCTCTTTGTTTTCGATGAAACTTCGTTGTGGATGCTTAATTATAAAGGTTAAAATAAAGATGATTGATGTTGCAAATAGGCATGCAATAGCTGCATTTGAATAGTCTCCTGTAATAAGTTTTAACTTATTAAAGAACAGTGGTCCTATAGCGCTGGAAAAGACGATTAAGCTCATAACATGACCTGATATCTCACCTAGATGTTCGCGCCCAAAGAAATGTGGCCATGAAACACCTATTAGAATACCGAAACATGCTGAACTAATTCCCATACCAATAAGATAAAGCCAGAACATAGGACCAGGTGCGAGAAAGGCAGTTGCTATAATAAACCCGGATAATCCTGCTAACTGCATGCGCAGAAGGTGTTTAAGTTGAATTTTATCGGCAAGTTTACCGAGTAATGGACGTACGATCATAGAAAGTATGCAGCCGGGTAAGAAGCTTGCAAATGCAGTGTTACGAGTCATGCCTGCTTCAGCAAATATATTTTCAATATCAAAGCTTAATGCCGTAACAAATAAGGCTGATATCATGAGTGAACAGGCAAAGGTCCAGAAGGTTAAAGTGCGGCGGGCCTCTTTTAAGGTGAATTGGTGTGCTATTTTATGCGTGGTATGCGACTTCTCACCATCGCTAAGTTGACGCCCGTCAGGAATTAAACCGCAAGCTTCAGGATTATCTCTAAATAATAATAGTGCCATTGGCGCAAAAAGTACAATTGCGATACCTCCAAGTATTTGCCAACTAGTACGCCAGCCGTAAAAAGAGATTAGTAGGAAGAATATATATGCTGCACCAGAAAATGCTGGTTGAGTAAAGAACCCCATAATGCCGGTGGCAAATCCACGTCGGTAGTTGAACCATTTTGTCACCATATTACGACAGACAAGAGTTAGAACCCCTTGACCGCTAAGGCGTAGCACAAAAAATAGTATAGCAAGGACGATTACTGCGGAGAAATCAGCTGCTTTTGCTGGTAAGTATTGCGCCATTATGCTTGCAATGGCATCGCATTTGCTAAATGCAAAAGTTGCTAGTCCTAGGAAAAGAGCTGCAATGGGTGCGACAATTCTTGCGCCTAGAACATCTAACGCTTTGCCCGCATAGGTTAGCAGTAGTGCGCTGATGATGGTACCCACCATGTAGGCCGTGCTGATGTCAATATCCGTGACACCCATTGCATCACGAATAGAGTTTTTGAAGGCCGATATACCTATCGTCTGCCCCGGCATGCTCATGATGATACCGAACCCACCAGCAATCACAACTACCCATCCGTAAAAGAAGGGTAGCTTGCGTGGAGCAAATGGCTTATCAGCAAACTTATCTTCCAGCTTGCTGTTATTGCCGTGAGTTATCATGCACCAACCATAAGCTTACTTACCAGTTGCGAGAAGCGACGCGGATCTTTTATTGTTGATCCTTCGGTAAGTAGTGCCTGATCATAAAGTAACTCAGTGTAATCCTTCAGCTGTTCGTTCTCTTTGCTCTCAAGTAGGCTCAGCATTTTAGGCATAACTGGATGTTCTGGGTTAAGCTCAAGAATACGCTGAACAGGTGGTACATCCTGATTCATGGCTTTCATGATACGTTCCATATTTGCATTCATGCCCATATCGTCTGCCACTAGACAGCTGGCAGAGTCGGTTAAACGACTGGATAGCGTGACTTCCTTGATCTCTTCATTGAGATTTTCTTTGATGACTTTTAGAAGATCGTCATATTTTTTGGTAGCTTCATCAATTGCAGTTTTCTGTTCTTCTTTTTCTTCGTCGCTATGAATATCAACATCTTTTCTATCGATAGCTTTTAATGTTTTGCCATCATACTCTGTCAATCTTTGCATAACCCATTCATCAATTGGGTCAACGAGAAAGAGAACTTCAAAATCTTTGCTATGAAAGATTTCTAGATGTGGTGACTGTTTTGCCTGAGTAAGGCTTTCTGCAGTCAGGTAGTATATCTCTTTCTGCGACTCTGGCATTCTCTCCACGTACTCTTTAAGAAGAATAGGGCGGTCGGATTCACTCTTTGAGGATGCAAAGAGAAGTAGATCTTTTAGTTTGTCGTAATTCTCGAAATCAGTATGTACGCCTTCCTTGATGACTGTGCCGAACTGCTCAAAGAATTTTAGGTATGTATCAAAATCTTTAGTCTTGATTTTGTCCAGTTCTTTGAGAACACGTGATGTCAGGCTTTTGCCTATACGTTTAATGTTAACATCATCTTGCAATATTTCTCGCGATACATTGAGCGGTAGATCACTGCTGTCAACGACACCCTTAATGAAACGAAGGTATGATGGAAGTAGATCTTCGCAAGATTCATTAATAAGAACATTTTTAACATAGAGATGAAGACCGCGTTTAGCATCAGGCATAAATAGGTCCATTGGGCGAACACCAGGAATGTACATCAACGACTGAAACTCAGTAACACCTTCAGCTTTATAGTGAATAACTTTTAGTGGCTCACTATAGTCGTGACTCACATGTTTGTAGAACTCATTGTACTCTTCTTCAGATACGTCGCTTGGTGTCTTCTTCCAGATAGCCTTCATTGTATTGAGAATTTCTTCCTCAATAGTCGTTACATCTTCACCACCTTCTTCTTCCGCTTTCTCTGTGCGTGTCACATCCATAACTACAGGGTAGCTGATGTAGTCTGAATACTCTTTCACAATGCGGCGCAGTTCGTATTCCTGTAGATAATTGTCCATATCTTCATGAAGATGCAGAATTACATCTGTACCGTGTGTCTCTTTTTCGGTCTCGTCGAGTGTGTATGAGCCGGAACCTGTAGATGTCCATATAACGGCTGGTTCATCAGAGTCAGCACGTTTGGTTTTAACTGTTACTTTGTCTGCAACCATGAATGATGCATAAAAACCTACTCCAAATTGACCAATAAACTCAGGGTTATCACTGTTTTTGCTGGTTTTCAGCTCTTCTAGAAAACGACGTGTACCAGAATTGGCGATTGTTCCGATATTAGTTTTTACTTCTTCAGCAGTCATGCCGATACCGTTATCACTAATTGTGAGGGTTTTAGCTTCTTCATCCACGATCAGTTTGATTTTTAATTCGGCCTCTTCAGCATGAAGTTTCTTGTTGGTTAATGCTTCGAACTGTAGCCGATCAATAGCATCGGATGCGTTAGATACAAGTTCTCGTAGAAAAATTTCTTTCTTTGAATATAGTGAGTGAATAACTAGATCGAGTAACTGTTGCACTTCTGTCTTAAACTTATGTGATTTCTTAGCCATTTGAATCCCTTTTTATTAATATATGTTTGAAAGCGTGTGATTAACCGAAAAAGGGCGCGTTTTGTCAATAAAAAACCTACGAGAAAGGGTGCATTTTATTTTCCAGGGTGTAGATCGGCGCTCCGACGCTGATTAGAGAACAGCTATGGAAAGCTGTTTTACTGTGTGCGTTCTCTGCTCTACGGACTACCTCTCGGAGATAGGTAGTTACGGGCTTTTAAGTAGTCACCTATCTCCGAGAGGTGACATCTGTGCGAGTTCTCTGCTCTACGGACTACCTCTCGGAGATAGGTAGTTACGGGCTTGTATGAAAATCACTATGGAAGTAAAAGGCGTTATCTATTTTGACTCTTCGTCTTTATCTTTCTTGAAGATGCCTGTAACGCCACCGACTAGTTTGCCAGCACCTTTGCCAATGGCTTTTGCGCCATCGCCAGCTACACCGACTGTTGCGCCAGCAACATTGCCAGCTGCATCAAGTGTTGCACCTGCAGCATCACCAGCTACGCCGACAGTTGCGCCGGCAACATTACCAGCCGCGTCAAGTGTTGCTCCAGCAGCGTCACCTGCTACGCCGATAGTTGCTCCGGCAGCGTCGCCTACAGCTGACACACTTTTTGCTGTTAGATCAAGGGCAGCTTTTGCGCCATCGCCAAGTAGATCAATGGATCCTGATGCAACAGCTACTACTGCTTTTGCGACTGCACCAATAACTTCGCTGATAACATCGAGAAGAGTAGCGCCATCTTCTTTCTCTTTACCGACATCAGTCATCTCTACTTTTGGTAAGGGTAGGGTTAATCCTTTTCCGCCCAAAGCTGCAATATTGATGCTGACTCTGCCGTCTGTAAGCAGTATTTTTTCTATAATAACTTTTTTGGCTGGCTTAGCATCTGGATCTGTTGGTTTTGCTGTGTCTTTTTTCTTCTCTTCTTTTTCTTCGGTTTCCTCTTTTGCGAGCGTGTCCAGTAGTGTTCCGATGTTGCTTGAACCGAGGGCCAATTCGTAACTTACTTTTGGTGCTGTGATGATGATCTCATTAACAATAATTGTGTCAGTTGATAATGATTTCATATCGATTTTAATTGATAACTCCCCTAGAGAGAAGAGATAGTCGCTCTTGAATTTTTCTGGGTTACCGATAATGAGTCCTTGAATGTTAACTTTTCCACTAAAGATTCTGACATCAACATCTTCAACAGTTACAGGAACTCCCAGTAGCCCTGGTGCAATTGTCTCTACGCTGCTTTTAATTATAGAGCCCGCAAAGAATGTTGCTGCTATAAATGCGATCACAATCAAAACTAATAATGTTACACCAATACCTATTAAGACTTTCTTCATTTTATCTCCTTAATCTGTTGTATGAACTGTTCCGTGGTGATTACTGTATCATGATTGCGTAGATTTGCAAGCAGTTCACTTTTTTAATTATTTTCTACTTTATAATTGAATTCTTCAACGTAAAAGTAGTATATCAATGGTTGCAATCATTAATTATAAAGGAAGTGTTATGAAGATAGAAAAATTCTCAGTAGGAACAGGCGATCGTTTTGGTAAGCAGGGTAAGGCTCAATTACAGGCATTTATTACGGCCAAGGAGTCAGGTATAGAGGTGACTCCTGTGTGGAATAAATCACATCGTGAGCATACAACTATCGGGACATCACCTGATGATGTTCGTGTGGAAGCTGATGCAGCGGTGAAGGATTTGAACTGGGGCGGGTCATATCACGTTGATGCTGATCATATTGGTCTTAGTAATGTTGATCTATTTATGAACTCTGGCGATTTCTTTACTCTTGATGTTGCTGATGCTATTGGTGGCGATGTTGATCAGGCTGATGTTGATGCGTTTGTTGCTAAGCAGAGCAAGTATATTGGTGAACTTGCAATACCAGGAATTGAAGAGCCTTTTTCTATTACAGAAGATTTGATTCGTAAAATTGCTACGACTTATCTTGGCGCTGTTCGTGAGGCTGGCAAGATCTACTCTAAGATTGAAGCTGCTAAAGGTGAGGGAACTTTTGTGACAGAAGTTTCCATGGATGAGACCGCAGATCCTCAGACACCAGTAGAGATGTTCTTCATCTTGGCTGCTATTGCAGATGAGGGTATTCCTGCTCAGACTATTGCGCCAAAATTCTCTGGACGTTTTAATAAGGGTGTAGATTATGTTGGTGATGTGGATCAGTTCACACTTGAGTTCAATCAGGATCTATCGGTTATAAGTTTTGCTATTACAGAGTTTGGACTTCCTTCTAACCTAAAACTTAGTGTTCATTCAGGAAGTGATAAGTTCTCTATATATGGACCTATTGGCGAGGCGATCAAAAAGCATGGTGCCGGACTTCATCTTAAAACAGCCGGTACGACATGGCTGGAAGAGTTGATTGGTCTTGCAGCAGCAGGTGGCGAGGGATTAGTTATTGCACAGGAAGTATATCGCAATGCACTTGGTCGTTTTGATGAACTTTGCGGGCCTTATGCGACAGTGATTGATATCAAGGAAGAGAACCTACCAACGGCTGATGAAGTTGATCAGTGGAGTGGAGACGAGTATGCAAATGCACTACGTCATATTCAGTCTTGCCCAGCGTTCAATCCTGATTTCCGTCAGCTATTACATGTTGCGTACAAAGTTGCTGCCGAGATGGGCGATCGCTACTTGAATGCGCTAGATACATTTGAGGCGAGTGTGGCTGCTAACGTGACAGAAAACATTCTTGAGCGTCATCTGAAACCTCTTTTTGCAGCAATGTAGGCAGGGGGAAGTGTTAGGTGTTAGGTTTTAGGTGATTAAGGCTAGATATCAGATGGCCTTATGTATGGGCCTTCGGCTACTCAATAACTGGTCATTGAGCGGAGCCGAAATGCCCAGTGACATCATGTAGCATTCTTGACCAATAATATAACTGTTCACTGGTTGGCAGTTGTGCCTTTTTGTGTCTTGCGCTCCAACCGGGCAAGCCGGCTGGGGACGTTATATTCAAGCTGTGCAGGTAGTGACAAAACTGAAGGCAAGCCGGTTGGGGACGTTATATTCAAGCTATGCAGGTAGCGACAAAACTAAAAACTGATAGCTGACGCCTGATGACTTTTTTAAAAATCTTCTTCTTCGCCGGATTTTTTTGCTATTTCGCGTTCGATTATATGTATGCCATCGTCCCAGATCTTTAATGATCTTAGATCGCAGGTGATACTGCTACGAAGTTTGGCTTGATCGGGCTTGAGTGCGGCACGTTCTTTTGACATTTCGCGATGCCAGATTTTGAGTATTAGATCTTTAACTGCATCAATGGCAGCAAACTCTTTACCTATCATTTTTGTTGGCGCCATCTGTATGGCAGCTGCAAATTCGCTGAATTCATGGTTGTCGTGGCTTAATTCTCGAATTAGTTCCTGCAGTTTATCTTGGTCGCCTGTAGCTTGTAGGCAGGCGTTTGCCATATTGATACATAATGGGTTCGCTAGCATTGTTAATGGCAGATATTTTTCTACAGTTTCTGTTATCTCTTTGTCGGCAATAATTAAGTGCTCGCATAGTGCGCGATCTTCGAAGTGAATAGTGTTAGATGCGGAAGGTTGGTTGCTGTTTTCTCCTGGCGAATTGGCTGGTTGTCTATTTTCGTTGTTACGGTTATATCTCTGGTTACGCTGCATTTTTTTTGCTAAATCTTCCTGTAGGGAGGTCACTGGTATCTCTAGCTGTTCTGCCGCTTCTTGTAACATCATGGAACGCTGTACAGCATTAGGGATTTTGGCAATAGTGGTTAGTACTGCATCTGCAATGCGCATGGCACCAACCTCGCTGTGTGAGTCTTCACTTTGCAATAGAACCTTGACCTGAAAAGAGATGGAGGATAGTGCTTCCTTGAGAATCTTGCTGAAGGCATCATTGCCATGTTTCATTATTAATGAATCTGGATCTTCTCCTGGTGGTAGCATGGCAATCTTGACTGATAGGCCGGTATCCATGAATATCGCGGCTGTTTTGATTGCAGCTTTTTGTCCTGCTGTATCAGGGTCGAAAACAATGATAACGCTATCGGCATAGCGATGTAGGATGGTTGCATGTTCCGGAGTGAAGGCGGTGCCTTGTGAGGCAACGGCATTCTTGAATCCTGCTTGATGGCACTTTATAACATCAATTTGTCCTTCACAAACTATTGCCTGTCGGATATCAACAATATTTCTTCGTGCTTTTTCTAGGCCGTAAAGAATTCTGCTCTTGTGGAAGAGTGGGGTTTCTGGGCTGTTAACATATTTTGCGCCTTTATCATCATTTTTCATAACGCGCCCGCTAAAGCCTATGACTCTTTGCTGTTCATCGCGTATTGGGAACATTAAGCGATCGCGGAATCGGTCGTATACATTTCGTTTACTACCTTCTTCTTTAACGCTGAGTAGTCCTGATTTTTCAAGTTGCGCTAGGCTGAATCCATGTTTTTTGCCCCACTGTTCGGTATTGTTCCAGCCTAATGGTGCATAGCCGATCATAAACTCAGTTGCGCTTTCCTCTGATATGTCACGCTGGGCAAGATAATCGCGGGCATGTTTTGCGTTATCCATCTGCAGTAAGCAGCGGCGATAGAATTTTGCTACTTCGTCATGTATCTTATATAGTGTGGCTTTATCTTCTGCGGGTCGGCTTCCTTTTTCGTACTCTATTTCAACACCAGCTCGCTCCGCCAGTATTTTTATTGCCGTAGGGTAGTCTACGCCTTCATATTTCATGATAAAGCTAAAGACATCACCACCAGCACCGCAACCGAAGCAGTGGAAGAACTGTTTCTGATGATTCACAGTGAAAGATGGGGTTTTTTCCTTATGAAACGGGCATAGAGCCTTAAGTGCGGGGCCCATTTTTTTGAGATTAATGTAGCCCCCAATAAGGTCAGCGATATCAGTATTAAAACGGATATCATCAATTGTTCGTTTTGGAATTAGTCCAGCCATAAGAGGTAATATATCAGAAGATATTATAAATTAAATCATAATCTTTTTTAAGAGATGAATATTTTAGTTAATATATATAATTCTTTACTGATAGATCGGTTTTATGCTTTATTTTCCATAGAGGCAGTTGCCTAACAGAGTAGTTTGGTGAGCAGCTTATAAGGATAAGGAATTTAAAACATGCTAAATCAGAAGAAAACAGTCTGCAGCTCATTTCATCATCAGGAGCCGGATTATGCTAGGTCTTCATTTTGCTTCTCGCAAGATGTAAAAAGGGGGGTTCTTGAAAGATTGACCGCCATTTATGGGAAGGATGCTGCGGAAACTTGGTTGCCAGAGCTGGAGCGAATTTGTCAGGTATATTATGCGTATAAACCGCAGGCACTTATTGATAGCGATTGTTGCTTTGATGCGGATGAGCGATTCACGGAAAAAGATTTAATAGTGATTACGTATGGTGATCTTATTGAGGGTGAAGGTGCTTCGCCCTTAGATAATCTGGCAAAGTTCTGTGACTCGATTTTTGTGGGCGCGGTCAATACACTGCATATCTTACCATTTTTCCCATACTCATCTGATAGAGGTTTTTCAATTATCGATTTTGAAACTGTTGATCCGAATTTAGGAACCTGGAAAGATATAAATGCTCTTGATGAGAGCTTTGAGCTTATGTTTGATATGGTTGTTAATCATGTTTCGTCTGAAAGTAAATGGTTTAAGGAGTTTTTGAATGGCAATAAGGAGTATGAACAGTTTTTTATCTCTTATGATTCCCCTGATAAACTTAGTCCTGAAGAACGGAAACTTATCTTTCGTCCGCGTACCTCGGATGTTCTTTCTGAATTTCAGACACTAAATGGTCCTCGTTATGTGTGGACTACTTTTTCGCGAGATCAGATTGATCTTAATTATGCTAATCCTAAGGTTCTAGCCGGTGTGCTGGAACTTCTGCTTTTCTATATCAGGCATGGCGCAAATATAATCAGGCTTGATGCTGTTACCTATCTATGGAAAGAGCATGGAACGCCTTGTGTTCATCTGGAGCAGACTCATCAAATAATCAAACTCTTTAGAGATCTGTTACGGGAGGTTGCGCCACAAGTGGCTTTAATTACCGAAACTAATGTGCCTCATAGGGATAATATCTCCTACTTTGGGAGTGGGTATGATGAGGCGAATATGGTCTATAATTTTACGCTTCCGCCACTTGTGCTTCATACTTTTTATCGTGAAGATTCAACGGCGTTAACAAGGTGGGCGCAAGCGCTAGAGAAGCCTTCGCCTGTGACACATTTCTTTAATTTCTCAGATTCACATGATGGTATTGGCCTGAGTGGAGTTAAAGATATTCTGTCGGAGGAGGATATTGCTTTTATTGCTGAGAAGGCACAAAAATATGGTGGTATAATTTCTTATAAGAGTGGCAGTAATGGTCAGGATATTCCGTATGAGATGAATATAACTTGGTATAGTGCACTTAACCGTGATGATGTTGATGAGGGGATGCCGTTACAGGTTAAGCGGTTTATTGCATCTAGAACTATTGCTTTGGTTTTGCAGGGTGTGCCAGGGATCTACTTTCATAGTATTGTCGGTACAGAGAATGATATTGATGCGGTAAAGGCCAAGCAGTCTAATAGGGCTATTAATCGTTCGGTAATTAATGCTAAAGATGTATTTGAGAAGCTTGAGGATCCTGAGTCTAAACTTTCTCATATCGCAAGGCAATTACGAGCTGTGAGTAGGGTGCGGGTAGGGCATAGGGCGTTTCATCCAAATGGCCCGCAGCGCGTGTTTGAGTTGTCGTCAGATATTTTTATTATTTTACGTACATCTCCGGAGGGGGATGAAAATATACTTTGTCTAATCAGTATTGTGGGCCGTGAAAGTAAGGTAAGGATTCCATTATCTGATCTCGGGTTGGATAGCGCGGTCTGGCAAGAGCTGCTTTCGGGTGATGATGTGAGTGCGCAAGGTGGCAACCTTAACTTGACGCTGCAGCCGTATGATACATTGTTTCTGGTGCGGGAGTAAATCAGCACTCCGACTTGTCTAGGTGTAGCCAAAGGCGAAGACGGACGCTGTTTTAAAGAACAGCTATGGAAAGCTGTTTTACTGTGAGTTTAAAAATCATAATCGTAATCCTAATCGTACTCGTACTCGAAAACAGGACAAGCCGATTATGATTATGACTAGGATGCAAAATCGTATGTAGATCGGCGCTCCGACGCTGATCCAGACAGCTTTGGAAAGCTGTTTTACTGGGTATGTTCCTCTACCTGTTCTTCGATATAGGCAATGTGCGGTTTGATGAGTGAGCCGATTAGTGATTCTTCACCGAACTTCTGATTTAGGTAGTCATGGTGCACAAGGTTCATAAAGATATATATTATAATAACAATAATTGTAGCTCTTAATAAGCCGGCAATCGTGCCACCTATACGGTCAACTTTTTCTTCTATAACTATTGTCATGATTTTCCGTAGCAGGAATTGTATGCAGAGAAGAATGACGAGTGATATTATGATTGTTGATATGAATGCTACGGCCTCTGCTGGCTGTTCTTCGAGTCTAGTATTCTCTTGTAGCCATATACCGAGTGGTGTTCTGAGCCACATGCCGAAGATGAATGCGCAAAGTACACTTATGAAGTGGGATAGCTCACCAGAAAGTTTTCTGATAAAACCATGCAGTGCACCTAGTGCGATTAAGATGATGGCTGCAATATCGACAAGGTTCATTATTCTCCAGTAGCCAGTAGCCACTGCTGAGCTTCTTTAGCTTGTGGTGAATTTGGGTCGATGCTGATAAAGCGCTTGAAGTAGTGTCGCGCTTCTTTCACGTTGTTCTCTTTTCTATTGATCAGTCCAAGCATGAAGACGGCTTGCGAGTAAAATGGGTCCATCTCCATTGTAACTTGCAGTTGTTCTTTGGCACTTTGGTTATCACCAAGTTCGTAGTTCACAATTGCGAGCATGTAGCGAGCTTCTATCAGATCACTATTTTTCTTTATTGTTTTCTTAAAATATTTTCTGGCCTGCTTGTAATCTTTTTTACTGTTGTAAATATGTCCAATTGTGTAGAGGGCGTTCACCATGTCGGGATCATATTTAAGCGCTTTTTTGTATGCAACCATGGCTTCATCATATTTAGCGTTATCGTAGAGTTTATCGGCTTCGGTAAAGGCTTCCGCAGCTAGCTCGGTTTTAGTTTTTACGGCAGCCTTAAATTCAGGAATCTGCTTTGCTCTCGGATCTGCTGGAAATATTCTTTTGAAGTTGGCGTATGTGCTGGCGGCCTTATCTTTGTTGTTGATCTTGTTGTAGAGTGATGCGTGCATCCAAAGTGCATCGGCACTGGCAGGATATTTCTTCACGGTATCGGTAAGTAGTATGAGTGCCTCGTCTGTTTTGTTGGCCTCTATCTTTTTTGTTATTACTTTGAGTATTGTTGCTGGTTGTGGTTGTTTCGCTATTCTGTTTGTTTCTGTTGTTGTGTTGTTTTTGCGCGATTCAATAAAGTTAGTTGCTATATCTTTCCGTGCTCCATTAGGCGCGGTTTCAAGGTAGTGAGTAAAGTAATATTCAGCTTTTGCCTTGCCGCCTATCCGCGCATTGTACATAACTGCGAGGTTGAATAGTGCTGCTGGATATTTTGGGTCTGTGTTGACGGCTTTCTTTAAGAGTAGCTCGCAGTTATGGAATTCTCCACGATAATATTCGATAATTGCTAGTGATGTGATTATTCTTGCTGAGTCTGGTGCACGCTTAGAGGCCTCTTGGAATGCAAGTTTTGCCTCTTCTAATCTGTCCTCGCTGACATATATCTGCCCAATAAATTCTAATGGTTCTGGTGCGCTGTCTGATATGGAGCTTGCGGCTTTTAGTGCAGTAATGGCCTCTTCGGATCTCTCTAGTTTCCAGTAGGCTATGCCAAGGTTGCATTGAGCGGATGCACTCTGTGGGTTTTTCTTGATTGCACGTTCGAAAATAGTGACAGCTGCTTTATAGTTGCCATCTGATATTTTGGCTATGCCTTTTTTGAGGTCTTTCTCAGTGTTATTGCCACAACCGCATAATGTGATGGCGACTAGCGTTGTAAGTAATGATATTGTTAGTTTCGGTTTCACGATATTTCTTTCTCTATATTATGTAATAGTAGCTAAAGTATTTATAAATATTATCTCTATCTAGCGTTCAGTATATGAAACTGATTTACTAGTTCACAGTCTATAGTCTTAAGCTAGTAAAAAACAAGAAATAATGATTTCATATTAAAAAATATTATTTGTGAAGCTTCGGGGCTTACCCCGAGGAGTATCATTTATGCATGCTAGGTGCTGTTTCGGGTTGCGAGGTATGCCTAGATAGGCCGGCGGCAAGTTCGCAGTCTGGACAGCCGTTACGCATGTTAAGGCAGAAATCATAAAATATCTGTAGAAGTCCTTGTTGTCGTAAACCGGAGTTATACATTGTTGGGTTATGGTCGCGGCCGAAGAGGTTAAAGGCTGTCCGGCGCACTAGTGCGTTGTCCTGTTCTGATGGTAGCTCGGTGAGTAGTGGTGTGATGTTGTGTCCGGTTGCTGCTAGGTAAGGGATGATAACGTTTGTTATTATGGAAGCAATGCGTTTCTCACCCAGTAGAACGGTGGTACGAGTGGATTCTTTGCCTTGAAAAGTGAGGCGGTGTTCCCAATAATCAAAAGATGCGGTGGTTCTTAGTAGTGATTTTATGTTGTTGAGCCACGTTTTTGTGCTTTTTGACTCTGCTTCTTCGATCTGCGCTGAAAGCATGTCGGGTTGCGAGAAGATTGCGGCGGCGGCTGCTAATCGGCGAATAGGGTGATTTTGTGGACGTAGCCCATCTGTTCGCCACAGTTCGGCGGGTATTATATTTTCATCCCATTGTGATTTATGTTTCCACCACTGATCCCATAGACTTCTGATGAATATGCGAGTTGTGTTGTCATACCCCTGTTCTGTGTTGGGAATAAGTCCTGCGACACCTAAGAGGAGTGCGTAGGCTGTTAGTGATGAGCCTTGTGCGATATTGCGTAATTCTTCGACGGGAAGTTTTTGCGCTAGTAGTTGGAATGGTTTTCGGTTCTGTTTGTAGCCGAGCGCGTTCATTATCGACACGTATAGAGACTGCTCTTTATTGCTTTGTTGTATCTCCATATTCATGCGAGTAGTTTTGAGGCGTAGTCGTTCTTCGCCAGCTGCTTCTAGTAGCTCTTCACATTTTTCTGGTGACCATGTATGAAGGATCTCCGTGCATGGTGGTAGCTTCTCTTCTATAATTGCATAGGGGTAAGCGGTGATGTCGATATTTTCAAATGAGAAGTGTGGGGTTTCTCGCAATGAATCGGCCAGTGATAGTTGAATGGTTCCTGCCGGTAATGAGTCGGCGGGTAGTTCTCCAGGGTAGAAGCATACATGTGCAATGACTCTGTTGTATCTGGGGTCTTTTTGATGTTTATGGCTATTCCAGTCGCTAGGTCTTATATGTATTTCGATATCACCTTGCACGCGCCTCTGTTCAGTGCCAATAAGTAGAATGGCATCTAGGAAATCTGGGCCAGCTTCGAGGTTCCAGCGGCCTGCGTTTATTACTGTTACTTTTTCAGTGCGAAGTGACTGAAGATTGTTAGGTCTCCATCGTGCGTCTGCCCATACGCACTGTAGTTGGCGTTCTGATACTGGTGGTGGAAGGATGTTATGGCTCTTTTCATGGACAGTGGGGCTGTTGGGGCATAATAGCTCTTGATAAAGTCTTGATTTTGCGAAATTTTCGGTTATATGGTGATAAATGTTCATTTTTGTTCTCCCTGCTTGACGTAGCGTGTAATCACGTCATAATACCTACTTTGATTTGAAGTGTTGTATCAATTCTGTTGTCGCTGTCAAGGTTTTATGATTTGAGCGACATAAACATTTTAGTATGAGAACAGTTTATAATGATTGAGGTAAAAAATCTTACAAAACGTTTCGGGCGTTTTTGTGCAGTAGATAATTTATCTTTTACAGTTGAGCCTGGTGAAATTGTTGGGTTTCTTGGGCCCAATGGTGCAGGTAAGACGACTACTATGCGGATTCTATCAGGCTATAAGGTTGCAACTGCTGGTACGGTTACTATTGCAGGTTTTGATATTTTGCGTGATGCGCTAAAGGTGCGGCAACATGTGGGCTATCTGCCAGAGAGTGTTCCTTTGTATGCAGAGATGCGGGTTAAGGAATATCTTCGTTATCGCGGCTTGTTAAAGGGGTTGAATGGTAAACTGTTACGTCAGCGCCTTGGTGAGGTGACGGAAGCTTGTGGCTTGAAGGATGTTGAACGTAAACTTGTTGGCCGTTTATCTAAAGGGTTTAGGCAACGAGTAGGGTTGGCTGATACATTAATTGCTGATCCTGATGTAGTGATTCTTGATGAACCTATGATAGGGCTCGATCCTAATCAGATACGAATGATTCGTGAGCTTATTAAGGGGCTTGGTGGTAATCATTCGGTTCTTCTTTCTAGTCATATTTTGACGGAGATAGAGTCTATATGTGATAGAGTGCTTATTATTGATCATGGTCGTATTGTCGCATCTGATACTCCGTCTAATCTAACTAATCGACTTGGCAAGAATGCAAAAGTTATTGCTGAGATCGGCGGTGATAAGGATGATATTAGTGCCGCTATTAAAGAGATTGATGGTGTTGATAATGTTGTGGTTGATGTACAGGGCGAATGGAATGTCTTTACCTGTACATGTGTTGAAGATGAGAGCAATGTGCGTGCTGAAATCTTTAAGCTTGTAGGGAAGAGAGAATGGTCTATGCGTGAATTGCGTTCTGAGTCGTGCTGTCTAGAGGATGTGTTTGTTGATATTATAAGCACTCCTAAATTAGAAACGGTGGCAGGGGAGGGTGAATAGTGAAGAATATGTTACTTATCTTACGACGTGAGCTTGCTGCGACTTTTCTTTCGCCCGTGGCCTATGTCTTTATGGTTATGTTTTTGGCCATGACAGGAATTGTGTTTTTGCAGATGGCAGAAGGGTTTGTAGGGGATTTTGTACCGTTGCCAGTTTTGTTATTTAAGGTGATTGTCTATTTCTGGATGCCTGTTTTGACTACGGTTATTACTATGCGTTTATTTGCAGAAGAAAAACGGTCTGGCACACTGGAAACATTGATGACGGGTCCAGTAACAGAAACGCAGGTTGTGTTAGGGAAGTATTTTGGTGCGCTATTCTTTCTGGTAATAGCAACTGCACCTGCGGTAGCTTATATATACCTTTTGAAGTATCTGAGCCCAGGTGTTACGTATATTGATTCTGGTGCTGTAATTGGTGGGGCTCTGTTTACCTTTGTTTTGGCAACATTTTGTGTTGCGATTGGACTGGTTGTGTCGTTAACAACTAAAAATCAGATTATTGCGGCTATTTGCTGTTTTAGTATGGTTCTTCTGCCATTTGTAGCGGACTTCTTGGTTACTCTTTTCCCGCAGGTTATTAATATAGAGATGTCGCATTATGTATCGCTATATGAAAA
>DAOVUR010000023.1 GCA_030632465.1 bacterium
AATGCACACCACGGTGCGATTTCACTCTATAACCAACTGATATTACAACATCAAGGTTGTAACATTTTATATTTTTTGTTTGAGTTTTTCCTGAAATTGCACCATGTGAAATGGTATGTGCAAAATTTGCACATACCAATTTATCACTAAGTTCACCTTCTTTAAAAATATTCCCGATATGCTTGGTTATTACGCTTCTATCACGCTGAAAAAGCTCACTTATTTGTTCCTGCGACAACCAAACAGTCTCATTCTCAAAATGCGTCTCTATTTTGATTATTCCATCTTCTGTTTGGTAAATGATAAGCTGATTATTATTCATTTGATTTCCATTCAGAAACACGCTTTAACAGTGCGTCAACCGCATATTCTTGTAACACAGTCTCCTTAAACTCACCACGTACATAGAGTGCAAATTTACCATCGCCGCCGGCAATAGCAATATCGGCCTCTTTAGCTTCGCCAGGTCCATTAACCATGCACCCCATAACAGCAACAACTGGACGAGCCGATGCCGGGTGTTTTTGATAATACTTCTCCAGCCGCCCCTCAACTTCTGTAGCAATTTTCATCACATTAACCTGCACACGCCCGCAAGTAGGACATGAAATCACAGTTGGCCCAGGCTCACGCAATCCAAGACAACGCAGCAGCTCAAGCCCAACCTTAACCTCATTAACCGGCGTATCAGTAAGCGAGATACGAATTGTGTCCCCTATTCCCTCATTTAGCAGAATGCCCATAGCTACAGATGATCGGATAATACCAGGTATCAATGTTCCTGCTTCGGTTAGACCTAAATGGAGAGGGTAATCAGTCTTCTTCGAAAGTAGACGATAGGCATCCAGTGTACGATACACATCCGTAGCCTTAACTGATATCTTGATATTATGATAATTAAGATCTTCAAGTATACGCACATGCCTTAATGCACTCTCGACTAACGCTTCCGCACTGCCTGGCCCATACTTCTCTTCAATATCCTTTTCCAGCGAGCCACCATTTACACCAATACGAATAGGAATCGATCGCTCTGAAGCAGCACTTACCACCTGTTCAACATTCTCGCGCCCACCAATATTACCTGGATTAATACGTAACCCATCAACCCCGGATTCTATAGCAAGCAGAGCGAGCTTGTAATCAAAGTGGATGTCAGCAATGAGTGGCGTAGACACCTGGCTCCGGATTTCCGCTAAAGCCTTTGCTGCTTCGGAGTCAACTATTGCCAAACGAACAATATCACAGCCAACAGTTGCCACCTCATGGATCTGCGCTACTGTGGCATCAATATCATGGCCATCAGTCTTAGTCATGGTCTGGACGCTGATTGGCGAATCTCCACCAACAGCAATATCCCCGACCTTAATCTTCTTTGTTTGGCACCGCTGGTGGCTCTGCGTTATCGACTGCATTAGTTGGGCTCTCCTGAACTTCTTCTGCGGACATACTATTGATCATCTTGAAGACTTTGGGTGCACGCTTCACATCTCTAAATGTGATTATTAAAAAAGCACTCAGTAATAGTATCATGAAAATGTTAGTTAAGATATTAACAAGTTTCGCACTTACTTTACGCCGTGTGATTCCCTCCCAGAGCGCAAAGATAATATGTCCGCCATCAAGAACAGGTATCGGTAATAGGTTCAAGATAGCCAAGTTAATATTCAAGAATCGCAAGAAACCTATAGCATTCAGGAAACTTACTTTTATTGACATCCATAACGCCATAATAATCATAATTGGACCGCCCAACCCCTGCGCAGCATTCTTGGCCTCTTTGGGGGTAGTCAACGCCTTTAGTATTCTTAGAATCCCACTAGCATCACCCTTCAGCTGATCAACAGGATTTTTATACTGCATCCATTGCGTACTACTACTCATCACACCAGCACTTATACTAACACCTATAACTGCGCGCCCAAGCTCTTCATTCATAACAGGCGTAACCGTAATCTCTACCTGCTTATCACCACGCGCCACTACCATACCGCTAGTCTTAACACCATTTGCCGTGACTAATTCAATGAAATGCTCCGTACTAACAACAGTTACTCCGCCAAATGATTCCACAATATCTTCAGGCTCTACCCCAGCTACAGCAGCAGCACTGTCAGGCATAACCGCACCAATAACACATAGCAGCGACCTGCCCATGCCGTCAATCATGCGCACACCCATATCTACATCAATAGTAGGAACACCAATATCACGTAGTTCGCCATCGCTTTTTAATGTCAAGGTAAGATCTTTATCCTCTCTGGCTCCCAAAAGAGATTCAGTAGAATAATCAGTCCAAGACTCAATACTGTTACCATTAACAGCAACAATCTCATCACCTATGCGCAGTCCACTATGATATGCAGCACTGCTAGTATCAACAAATCCAACTACAGCCCCACCAAGATCCTCAGAAGGTTCCCATGGTGACATATAGATGATCATAGCAAGCACAAGTGCAAAGATTACATTGCCCGTTGCACCAGCCAATGCCACTAGTATCTTCTTCCACGCTGCTATAGGAGGCAGAACCCTGACTTCCTCTTTCTTCTCATCATCACTAGACTCAGAACCAGGATCTTTATCATCAGCATCTTTATCGTCAGCCTTACCCTGTACTGTTGACATGCCGGCCGGATCAAGCTGCGGTAATGCAACATACCCACCTAGCGGAAACCAACCGATTTTATAAGTAACACCACGCACGGTTTTTTTAACAATTGCCGGACCAAACCCAATCGAAAAGGTATCAATCTGCATCCCGCACCACAAAGCCACCAGAAAATGACCTAATTCATGCACAAAAATCGTAAATCCAAACAGTAACACTAACGCTATAATATCGGCGCCACCACTAATAATAGTACTTAACATTTTATATCCTATTCGTAAATTGCTTTAGTTAACTCAGAAAAGCAAATAATCATACTCTGCTACAAATAACTACGCAATCACAATAATCATAAATAAATTACCGTAGAATAGATTCGTGTTAATTCGTGCATTCGTGGCAAACCTTTCCCTCATAGCGCACCGCACCCGTCGAGCACAGTGCCCCTTTTATTCGCTGGGTTCCTCATTCGTAGCAAATCCCTTTCCGTAGAGCAGCATAGCGCACAGTTTTCCTTTTCACTTCATCGCTCATAGTTCATCCTTTAAAATCAGTACTTTTCAGAAAAGTTTTTGCAAAGCTAAGATTTAACTTTATTTTCGCACATCCTTCCGTAAGATATTGCACATGACTAAAAAACAGAAATCTTTCGTCCATTTACATCTGCACACATGCTTTAGCCTCCTAGATGGAGCATGTAGGTTGCCAGATCTTATGGATGCTGTTGACGCTCTGGATATGCCAGCAGTCGCAATGACCGACCATGGTGTCATGTATGGCGCTATAGATTTCTATAAAGCTGCGCGGGCAAAAAGCATCAAACCAATCATAGGCTGCGAAACATACGTTGCCGGCGGAAAACGTAGTGATAAAAAAATACGCAGCGCATCAGGACACCTGCATAATCACCTAGTACTACTGGCTAAGGATGATATAGGCTACCATAACCTCATGAAGCTACAATCTGAAGCCCAGATGGAAGATAGTTTCTACTACAAACCACGTGTTGACAAGGAACTACTTGCCGAACATAGCGAGGGCCTAATTGCCCTATCAGCCTGCCTCAATGGTGAGGTATCAGCGCTTCTAAACCAAGATAATCTTGATGGAGCAGTTAAAGCTGCGGGAGAATACTCAGATATCTTTGGTAAAGATAACTTCTTCTTAGAAATCATGGATCATAACATCCCTGAACAGCGTAAAGTTAACATACTGATGAAGAAAGTGGCGGAACAGACCGGACTACCAATTGTTGCCACCAACGATACGCACTACCTCAAAAAAGAGCATGCAGCAGCGCATGAAGTCATGCTCTGTATGCAAACGCAAACCGTTATGTCAGACCCTAAACGAATGCGCTATGGCAGTCATGAATTTTATCTTAAAAGCCGCCAGGAGATGGAGCCGCTATTCAAGGAGTTCCCCGGCGCTCTGGACTTAACTCTCGAAATTACTGACCGCTGTAACCTAGAGCTTGAAATGGGCGGATTACACTTCCCCACCTTTGAATGTCCCGGTGGCATACACGAAAAAGAATACCTCATTCAAGTAGCACACGACGGTATAAAACGCCTATACAACATCAAAGATCCCAAAAACCCAAAAGACACCGAAGAGCAAAAAGTAATGGATCGCTTCGACATGGAGCTTGGGGTAATCGAGAAAACCGGCTTCATCAACTACTTCCTCGTAGTATGGGACTTCGTGAACTTTGCATACAAAGAGAACATCCCTGTAGGTCCAGGTCGAGGCTCCGGTGGCGGTAGTATTATGGCCTACGTAATGGGCATCACAAAGATCGATCCACTCAAGTATGAATTAATTTTTGAACGTTTTCTTAATCCGGAACGTGTATCCCCGCCCGATTTCGATATAGACTTCTGCCAAGCAAGGCGTGAAGAGGTAATCAATTATGTTAAAGACAAATATGGCAGAGATAAAGTAGCCAAAATTATAACCTTCGGTTCCATGGGTGCAAAAACAGTTATCCGTGATGTCGGCCGCGCCCTAGAAATCCCATTTAGCGAATGCGACCGTCTCTCCAAGATGATTCCCGAAGAACCCAAAATAACCCTCAAAAAAGCACTCGATGCCAACCCAGAATTCAAAAAAGCTTACGCAACAGAAGACGTATGTCAAAAAATTCTTAATTTTGGATTTGTACTAGAAGGACTATACCGCAATCCTGGCACACATGCCGCAGGTGTCGTAATTGGCGAAACAGAGCTGACCAATATTATTCCATTAACCTTGGATAAAGAAAAAGAAGCTGTAACCCAATACACCAAAGAACCACTAGAAGAGATAGGTCTTCTAAAAATGGACTTCCTGGGGCTCAAAACCCTTACTGTGATTCAAGAAGCCATTGAGCTAATCAAGGAGTGCCATAACGTAGATATCGATATTGATAACCTACCACTAGACGATGCACCCGCATTTGAACTACTAAATAAAGGCGATACCGTAGGTGTATTCCAGCTTGAAAGTGCAGGTATGCGCGACCTATTCCGTAGAATCAATATTGTTAATATAGAAGATATATTCGCCCTTATAGCACTCTATCGCCCCGGCCCAATGAATATGCTTCCCGATTACATTGCCAGAAAATCTGGAGAGGCAAAAATTCATTATGATCATCCGCTACTAGAATCTATCCTAGAAGAGACTCACGGAGTAATGATCTACCAGGAACAGGTACAACGTGCTGCAAACATCCTTGCCGGCTACTCACTAGGTGAAGCCGATCTTCTGCGCCGTGCAATGGGTAAAAAGAAAGCATCCGTAATGGATGCCCAACGCAGTAAGTTTATTAAAGGTGCTAAAGATACAAACAACATAAGCGAAAAACTATCAGGAAAGATCTTCGATACCATCGCTAAATTTGCCGGGTACGGATTTAACAAGGCGCATAGCGCAGGCTACGGAATCATCTCATATCAAACCGCATATCTCAAAGCCAACTACCCAGCAGAATTTATGGCAGCACTAACATCCAGCGAAATCGGCAACTTTGACAAGATCCCTATCTTTATTAATGAAATAGAGGATATGGGACTTACAGTCGATCCGCCAGACGTAAACTTAAGCCGTACCCGTTTCCATCCAAGCGAGAACTCTGTGCGCTACGGCCTTGCAGGTATTAAAAACGTCGGCAAAGGTGCCGCCGATGCCATCATCGCAGAACAAAAATCAGGCGGTAACTTCACTAGCCTCATAAACTTCTGCGAACGCATAGAAAGTCAATTCGCCAGCAAAAAAACTCTTGAGAACCTTGTCCGCTGTGGCGCCATGGACTCATTAGGCGCACATCGTGCGCAACTATTTAATGGTGTTGACTTCGCACTTGCCCGCGCCGCAGAAAGACAGCGCGACCTAAAGTCGGGACAGGGCAATCTATTTGATATGCTAGCACCGCAAGACGAAAAAACTGGCGAAGAAGAGCTTCCGGAATGTGAAGAATGGCCAGAAAACCAACTACTAAAAACCGAAAAAGAACTACTTGGCGTATATATGAGCGGCCACCCACTTACCCGCTACTCATCTCTATTAACACGATACCAGCACTCAACCATTCAAGGCGTACAAGAGCTGGCAGTCGGAACCAAAACCCGCATTGGCGGCATCATCACATCAATACGCAAACTCTACACCAAAGCCACCAAAGAACTGATGGCATCCATCCAGATAGAAGACCTCGACGGCAACATGGAAGTCATGGTTTTCTCTGAAGCACACGCAAAATACGGCATGTTACTCGAAGATGATGCCGCAGTTCTTATCTGTGGAGAAGTAGGAATACGCAACAATATGCCACAACTAACAGCTAACGAGATCTATCCACTAGCTGATGCACCAAAATATTTCGCACAGCAAGTCCGCATCCATGTTCCAGTAACATACGTCGAACAGAAGCATCTCGAAAAGATAAAGGACATAATCCGCGTCCATCCAGGCACAACCCCATTAATCATCTGCCTAATATTCCCAACAGGAGAAAAAGCTTTCATAGAAGCTGGAACAGGATTCAGCGTCTGCGCAGACGAAAGCCTTATCCACGAAATTGAACATGAACTAGGCGAAAACAGCGTCTACGTAACAATCAACCCAAAAGCCTGCCGCTTCAACCACGACAAACGCCGCTTCCGCCGCAAAAAAGTACAAGAATAATCCAACATTCCGTTTCACCCTTTACCCTTTTATATAGCGCACCGCAAAGACTTCATCCAAACAAGTAGTTAAACCTTTTTACAACCGTTCGCTTCACTCACTTGAGTTAGAGAGAAACAACCGAGTAAAAGCAATACTGTTATTTCCTTTTAGTCATACAAACTCCCCTTTCTCAGCCGCAGGCCCTCTAGCGTAGCGGTTGTAAAATATTTGCATAGCGCACAGCACCGCCGATTCGTGTTAATTCGTGCATTCGTGGCAACTCCCTTCATAGCGCACAGCACCGCCGATTCGTACTTCGTGATTTTCCTTGTCCGCATGCTACCTAATATAATATGGTTCTCAAATGCGAATTACAGGCGGAACATTAGCAAGAAGAAATATAAAGGTGCCAAACAAAGATGTGCGCCCCACTACTGATATGGTAAGAGAGGCGCTCTTCTCTATGATAGCAACTCGCCTACCTGACGCTAACGTACTAGATCTCTTTGCCGGTTCTGGCGTAATTGGCCTAGAAGCATGCAGTCGCGGAGCTAAAAAAGTGCATGGTGTTGAATCAGAAAGACATGTTTTAAAGATTTTAAGAGCAAATATCGCCGCCATGAAGGTTGATAACTACCAAGTTATTGCGTCTGATGTAGTATCAGCCCTTAACAAAACTCTCGCTGATAATAAATTTGATATTATTTTTGCCGATCCACCATATTGGTGGGAACAGGAACAGGTAGAGCAACGTTCCGGCGGAAACAGAAGAGGCAATGATGGAGAGATTCCGCGCCTTATCAAAGATAGCGGTTGCCTTGCAGAAGACGGATTGCTTATAGTAGAAAGAGCTGCAAAGGATAAACCAACCGAATGCGAAGGCTGGGAACTTATTGACCATAGAGTGTATGGAGGAACAGGGCTGGCGTTTTATAAACAGAGTAGCCAGTAAAAATCTTTGTGCCTGAAAATATAGGAAAGAAAAAAATGAAAAGAAAAGCGATATATGCAGGAACCTTTGATCCACTAACTCTTGGGCATATGGATCTTATCGAACGTTCGTCAGAGATATTTTCTCATCTAATACTAGCTGTTGCTATTGGTACGCCAAAAAATACACTTTTCAGTGCAGAGGAACGGTTGGAGATGGCAATACAGGCTACCACCCATATTGACAATATAGAAGTTGTTACCTTTGATGGCCTACTAATTGATTTCTCCCGTAAAAGAGAAATCGCGGTACTGATTCGTGGACTACGCGTCTATTCAGATTTCGAATATGAATTCCAAATGGCGCTTACCAACAGAAAACTTGCCCCGGAAATAGAAACGCTCTTTATGATGCCCAAGGAGAATCACAGTTATATTAGCTCTAGCACAGTAAAGGAAATATCTATGCTTGGTGGTGATCCATCAGAATTTGTTCCCGAACCAGTGCAGAAGGCACTCAAAGAAAAACAGCTTGCAAAAAATGGACCTAACTCGGCTCTTTGAGCTAAACTTTTTACAGGACGATATAAATAAAATGAAACTTGATATTGGTAGACTAGACGAGGATGGAGAAGAGTTTGAAGGTGAGATCTCTTCCGACATTCTAAACATTCCGAAGGATGCACAAGTTAGACCTGCATCCCCTATTCACTACAACATCCATGCAATTTTGATTGATGATGAGTTAATTGTCACTGGTAATTTAAATATTAATATCTTATTTATATGCTCTAGTTGTTCCGATGAGTTTTCTTCGGAAATAGACGTAAAAGCCTTTAATTACGTCTATAATATCGCTGGAAATGATGAAACTGACGAGTTTTTAGAGGGTGACACTTCAAAATATGATGAATTATCGGAATCAATAGACTTGACCCAGGATATCCGAGAGTCTATTCTTCTCGCCTTTCCTGCACATCCGATGTGTAATTCTGAATGCGCAGGACTATGCCCGCAGTGCGGAATAAATAAGAATAAAGAGAGTTGCGAATGCAAACCTCCATCTGATGGCAGGTGGGACATGCTGGACAACCTCAAAGTTTAGTTGTTAAGGAGTAGAAATGGCAGTACCAAAAAGAAAATCATCGAAGCGAGTAATTCGTACACGTAAATCTTCACATTCGAAGCCTGGTGTTACAACAACAGAGTGTTCTGAATGCGGAGCAGCACAGATTCCACATAGGGTTTGCCCCTCTTGCGGATATTATAATGGCCGACAGGTTCTTACTGTTGATGCAGACTAATTCTCTGCCCGCTAATTACTAATAAACTGTAACTGGTAACTATATGAGAATCGCTGTTGACGCTATGGGTGGGGATTTTGCCCCGCTGGAAATTGTCAAAGGTGCCGTAGAGGCTGCTAGAAGCAACTTGGATGTCACAAAGATATTCCTGGTTGGTGATAAAGATAAAATCGAAGCAGAGCTCAAGAAATACGGCGCGACTGACAAAAAAATAGAAGTGCTACACGCATCAGAAGTAATCGCCATGGACGAATCCCCAGCGCTGGCTATACGCCGCAAAAAGGATTCTTCTATTGGACGTGCGATCGACTTGGTTAAACAAGGCGATGCTGATGCTATTGTATCAGCAGGTAATACTGGTGCAGTTGTTGTTGCTGCAACATTGAAACTACGTCTATTAGAAGGTGTAGGCCGTCCAGCAATTGCCACGATCATGCCGACACAGAAAAAACCTTTTATCCTCGTCGATGCAGGAGCCAATATTGACTGTAGCCCAAAACTGATCTCGCAGTTCGCCGTTATGGGTAGCGTATACTCACAAATCATTTTCAATCGTGAAAAACCTATTGTTGGCCTACTTAGTATCGGCGGCGAAGATATTAAAGGTAACGAAACAACCAAAGAGACATTTAGCATTCTCAGCAAAACTCAACTCAACTTCCGTGGCAATGTAGAAGGACACGACCTGTTTGAAGGGGAAACAGATGTTGTTGCCTGCGATGGCTTTGTTGGCAATATCGTCCTAAAAACTAGCGAAAGCGCATCAACTGCTATTGGGCATTGGATGAAAGAACAATTCACAGCTAACCCGCTACGTATCTTAGGAAGCCTACTACTCAAAGGCGCACTCAAAACCATGAAGAAACGGATGGACCCAGAGATGACAGGCGGCGCACCTCTATTAGGAGTGCGCGGAGTCTGCATCATTACTCACGGCTCATCTTCAAGCTGCGCCATCTATAATGCCATAAGAGTTGCTAGCGAGTCTGTACACCATAATTTGAATGATACGATTATAAATGAAATATCAAAATTGGAAAAATAATTCATGAATGTTACTGAAACCACACTACAAAATGTCGCCATTATCGGGACTGGCTCATATCTTCCTGAAAAAATCCTCACAAACAGTGATTTAGAAAAGATGATTGACACTTCTGACGAATGGATTCGTAGTCGCACAGGTATTGAACAGCGCCACATTGCACGTGATGATGAATATACATCTGATATGGCTGCTGTTGCAGCAGAGCGAGCAATCGAAAGTGCAGGTATCTCGGCTGAAGATATTGATATTATTATTGTAGGAACTCTTTCACCTGACATGCAGTTCCCGAATACTGCTTGCTTTGTCCAAGGTAAAATCGGCGCCAAAAATGCCATATGTTTCGACATCGAGGCGGCCTGTTCTGGTTTTCTTTTTAGTTTAGAAACAGCGAAACAGTTTTTAGCGACAGGTACATACAGTACCGCACTTGTTATAGGAGCAGAAAAACTTAGCTCTGTAACTGACTGGGAAGATCGTGGCACCTGCATTCTGTTTGGTGATGGCGCTGGCGCTGTTATTGCCACAAATAAAACTGATCAAAACAAAATCATTGCAAGCCATCTTGGCTCAGACGGAAAACTTACCCACCTGCTTAATATCCCTGGTGGCGGAAGTATTAATCCTGCATCACTACAAACAATAGAAGATCGTATGCACTTCATGAAAATGACAGGTAATGAAGTTTTTAAACATGCCGTGCGCTGCATGTGCAAAGCAATCAAGCAGGTAACAGCAAAATGCGATATGACTATTGATGATATAGACTGGGTTATACCGCATCAAGCTAACATGAGAATTATCCAGGCTATCGCAAGCCGCTTTGATAACTCTATAGATAAATTTATTATCAACTTAGATCAAGTAGGTAATATGTCAGCAGCTTCCGTTCCTGTTGCTATGGATGAAGCGATCAAATCAGGGAAAATCAAAAAAGGTGATAAGATTCTAAGCGTTGTATTTGGTGGCGGTTTCACCTGGGGCGCCATGATCATCGAATGGTAATAATTTATTAGTTCCACAACTTCATGTAACACTTAATATAAGGGTATCAAAATGAGTAGAGCAGTAATTTTTTCAGGACAAGGTGCACAAGCAGTTGGTATGGGTAAAGATTTAGTTGATGCTTTTCCAGCATGCAAAAAACTTTACGATATCGCCGATGAGACTTTAGGCTACTCAATTTCAGATATATGCTTCGAAGGTCCAGTCGAAGAGTTAACTAAATCTAACAATGCGCAACCAGCAATCTTCGTGACTAGCATAGCCTGCTTCACAGCGCTTAAAGAATCATGCCCTGATATCAGCTTTGCAGGAACTGCTGGTTTAAGTCTCGGCGAATGGTCAGCTCTACATGCTGCTGGCGTACTATCTTTTGAAGACACACTACGTATATTAGAAGCACGTGGCCGCTTTATGCAGGACGCTTGCAACGAATGCGACAGCACTATGTTAAGCATCATCGGGCTATCCATGCCTGATCTCGAAAAGATCTGCGAAGATGCTGGCGTTACAATTGCCAACCTTAACTCGCCCGCACAAACAGTTCTTGCTGGTGAACGTGCAAATATCGAAAAAGCCACTGCTCTAGCACAAGATGCCGGTGCAAAACGCGCAATACCACTAAATGTAGCTGGCGCATTCCACTCACCTCTCATGGAATCAGCAGCCGTAAAACTTGCTGAGACCTTAGCAGCTGTCGAGTTCAAACAGCCTACCATGCCAATCGTTGCAAATGTAACTGGCCTACCGCACGATGCAGCAACTATTCGTGAAACCATGCTAAAACAAGTTACTGGATCAGTACGCTGGCAGACTTCAATTGAATGGTTCAAAGCAAATGGTGTTACAGAATATATTGAATGCGGACCAGGCAAAGTACTAACGGGACTGATCAAAAGAATCGACTCTTCAGCCACTCTACATAATATTAACAATGTAGCTACGCTCGAAAAGACAGTTGCAGGAATTGCATAAATAGTATAGTGTATCGGATCTAATTAATTGAAGTAGAAAAGGAATTGTTATGGGATTACTAGAAAATAAAACAGCGTTAATATCAGGTGCCGCTCGTGGTATCGGCCGCGCAATTGCAGAAGCTCTCGCTACTGAAGGCGCAGATCTTATTCTTTGTGACTTAAAAGCTGAATGGCTAGAAGATACTGCAGCAGCAGTAACTGCACTTGGACGTAAAGTTGTTTGCGTATCAGCAGATGTCAGCAATGGCGAACAGGTCACAGCAGCAGTGAAACAGGGCGTAGAAGAGTTTGGTAGAATAGATGTATTGGTAAACAATGCTGGTATCACTAAAGATGGACTGATGATGCGCATGTCCGAAGAAGACTGGGATGCTGTACTATCGATCAATCTTAAAGGTACATTCCTGCTCACAAAAGCAGTTTCAAGAATCATGATGAAGCAACGTTCCGGCGCAATTGTCAATATTGCCTCAATTATAGGCTTGATTGGTAATGCTGGACAGTGTAATTATGCTGCATCTAAAGCAGGTGTAATAGCTCTGACTAAATCGACAGCAAAAGAACTTGCTGGCCGTAACATTCGGGTAAATGCTATTGCTCCTGGGTTTATTGAGTCGAAAATGACAGAAGTGCTGCCAGAAGCAGTTCGTGAAAAGATGTTGGACGCTATTCCTATGAAACGTTTTGGATTAGCCGAAGATATTGCTAAAGTAACGGCTTTTCTTGCAGGTGAAAATTCAGGATATATCACAGGTCAAGTCTTGACTGTTAGTGGTGGTATGGTAATGTAATTGGTCTGTGTGACCTAGGTAAGAGTGTATAACTTATAAAAAGGAGAATGAAAAATGGCACTAGAAGATAAAGTAAAAGACATCATTGTTGAGCAGTTAGGCGTAAATGCAGAGCAGGTAACAACTGAAGCTGCTTTCATCGAAGATCTTGGCGCAGATTCACTGGATACAGTTGAATTGGTTATGGCTTTCGAAGAAGAGTTTGATGCAGAAATCCCTGACGAAGATGCCGAAAAACTAACAACAGTTGGTGGCGTAGTAGAATATTTGAAAAGCAAAGGCCTAGAAGGCTAAGCTTTTTTAGAATTATTGGGCCGAAGAGGACCGCCCTATTTAGTGCACCTCTTCGGTCTTTTCTTTTGATTATAGTAAAAATAAAAAAACAGGTCGCAGAAAATGAGAAAAGTAGTAGTAACAGGAATTGGTGTTGTATCACCACTCGGATCAGAACTTAACCTTTTTTGGGACAGACTCAAATCGGGATACTGCGGAATCGGCCCTCTTACATCATTTGATGCCTCCGCAATGACCAGCAGAATTGCTGGTGAAATTATTGAATTTGACCCAAGCGATTTTATCCCACCAAAAGATCAACGGCGTATGGATAACTTCAGCAAATACGCTATCGGCGCAGCCGATATGGCGGTTAAAGATGCTAACCTTAATATGGATGAAGAAGACCCTACCCGTGCTGGCGTAATTGTATCGTCTGGTATTGGTGGACTTGCTACTCTTGAAAAACAGCATTCTATCTATTTAGAAAAAGGCCCAGCACGTTGTTCACCATTTATGATCCCGCAAATGATTGTAAATATTGCAGGTGGCCTAGTTGCCATCCAGCACAATATGCAGGGACCAAACTATGCAATCGTTACTGCATGTGCTTCCGGCACACACTCTATTGGTGCAGCTATGAACACAATCAAATACGGTGATGCTGATATCATGCTTGCCGGTGGTGCTGAAGCTTCAACAACACCAATGGGTGTTGCAGGGTTCTGTGCATTACGTGCACTAAGTACTCGTAATGACGACCCAAAACATGCATGTCGTCCGTTTGATAAAGATCGTGATGGATTCATTATGGCTTCAGGCGCCGGCGTACTGGTTCTGGAAGAATACGAACGTGCAAAAGCTCGTGGCGCAAAAATCTATTGTGAACTAAGCGGATATGGCGCAACTTGTGATGCATACCACATGACAGCCCCAACAGAAGATGGTAATGGTGCTGCTCGCGCAATGAAACAGGCAATCTCAAACTCAGGTATGAATCCTGAAGATGTAGATTATGTTAACGCTCACGGAACAAGTACTCCGCTGAATGATGCAATGGAAACAAATGCAATTAAACTGGCTCTTGGAGAAGATTCCAAGAAGGTAATGGTAAGTTCAACAAAATCCATG